>NZ_CP069362.1:611060-916590 GCF_029910535.1 Marinitoga aeolica | reverse complement strand
TTAATTAAATGATTTATCTTAAAAGTTGATATTTTCAGGATTAAGGTGTAAGGGAAGATGGTGAAAGTCCATCACGGCCCCGCCACCGTAACTGGGGACGAAACCAACAAAATGCCACTGGGAAACTGGGAAGGCGTTGGGAGTAGAAAGATCCAGAAGTCGGGAGACCTACCTTAATCCTATGTTAATCCCATTCGCGCGGGCGAAATGGGATGAAAATTAATTTAAAGGAGGAGATTTATGATAGTTTTAGTCACAGGAGGAGCGAGAAGTGGGAAAAGCACATTTGCACAGGAATATATAAGTAAAATAGGAAATAAAATAGTATATATAGCAACAGCAATACCATTTGATGATGGTATGAAATATAGAATAAAAAAGCACAGAGATTCTAGACCTAAAGAATGGAAGACTATAGAAATGTATAAATCATTTGAGAAATTAGAATCTAATATAGATTTTTTAAACAGCGATTCAATTTTATTTGAATGTATGACACTAATGGTATCCAATCTATTATTAGAAGAAAATATAGAAAATGCAGATTATGAAACAATAGAAAATATAGAGAAAAAAATATTTTTTGAAGTAAAGAAAATTATAGAAATAATGAAAAAATACAATAAAAATTTGATTATAGTTACAAATGAAGTTGGTATGGGAATAGTACCATCATATAAACTTGGTAATATTTTTAGAGATATTGCCGGAAGAATAAATCAATATTTAGCTAAAGAGGCTGATGAGGTGTATATAACCATAGCAGGAATACCCTTAAAATTGAAGGGATGATAATATGAAAGGCATAATATTAATGTTTAATTTTTTTACCAGAATACCAATATATACTGAGTACAATGAAAAAGATTTTTCTAAAGGTATGTATTTTTTACCTTTAATTGGATTAATTATAGGTTTTTTAATGTATATATTTTCGTATATTCCTGTTGAAAAAACTATATATGTTTTATTTAGTTGGATATTATACATTTGGATTACAGGTGGGCTTCATTTAGATGGTGTAGCTGATTCATTTGATGGAATATTTAGTAATAGAAATAAAGAAGAAATATTAAGAATAATGAAAGATAGCCGAATAGGCACCTTTGGTGTAGTAGGATTAATTGTTTTAATATTAACAAATTTAATTTTTAGTTATTATATAAACTACGTATATATTTTAATTATGCCAGTAATAGGAAGAAGTTCAGCATTATTATCTGCATCAGTATCTACATATGCAAGAAATAATGGCATGGGATATGTATTTATAACTCATTCAAATATAAGAAAATTTTTTATATCCTTCTTAATAGTATTACCTATATTAGTGTTATTTAATATATTTATATTATTGCCAATAATAATAACGTATATATTCGTTATATTTTTAACTAAAAAAATAAGTGAGAAAATAGGTGGTATGACAGGAGATACAATAGGATTAATAATTGAATTATCACAAACAATATTTTTAATAACAATATATATTTTGAGGGGTATGTTATGAATTTAATAATAGTAAGACATGTTGAAACAGAAGCAAATATAAAAAGAATATTTAGTGGTTGGAGTAATTATGATATTACACAAAATGGACTTAATCAAATTAATGAATTAAAAAAAACTTTTAAATATATGTATGCAGATTATGTTATATCCAGTCCATTATATAGAGCATATTATACAGCATTAGAAATATCAAAGGTTATAAATACAAAAATTGTTATTGACGAAAGAATAAAAGAAATAAATTTTGGTATTTTTGATGGCAAAACAATAGAAGAGATTAAAGAAAAATATTATAAAGAATATATATTGTGGATGGGAAATTATAAGAAATATTGTTTTCCAAATGGCGAGTGTTATTCTTCTTTCTTTAAAAGAATAGATGAATTTTTAAATGATTTAGATAAGACAAAAAAATATATTATAGTTACACATGGTGGTGTAATTAATTATATAACAGGAAAGCACATAAGTTTAGGCGATTATATGGAGGTGGGAATATAATTATAAAAAAAATAAGGGATTTAACAATTGTTGATATAGAGGATAAAGAATTAGTAATATCTTGTGATTCTTCTGGTGCAATTGGAAATAAAGATATGGATGTATTAAAAATTTCGCCATATATTGTTGGATATTTTGGAGCACATGTTGCATTATGTGAAAATATAGCATATGGTGCAACATCTATTACTATTGTAAACACATTATCAGTTGAAATGAATAATACAGGAAAAGAAATAATAAAAGGAATAAAAAAAGCAGCGGAATTAATAGATATAGATACGGAAAATGTAATTACAGGAAGTACAGAAGAGAATTTTCCAACAATACAAACTGGAATAGGTGTTACAGTTATAGGTATTAAAGAAAAAAATATAAACTTTAAAACAGAAAAAGAAGATGTTGCAGTATTGGTTGGATTACCTAAAGTTGGTGAAGAAGTGTTAAAAAGCAAATCCATTCTCACATTAGATATATTAAAGCGCTTAAGAGATAACGATTTTATACATGAAATAATACCCATAGGTTCAAAAGGCATTTTTCATGAAATTAATGAAATTTCTAAGCTGTGGAATTTAGAATTTAAATTACTTAATGATAATATTGATATATATAAAAGTGCTGGACCAGCAACATGTGCAATAATAACTTTAAAAGAAGAAAATTTAAAAAACTTAAATATTGATATACCAGTAAACATATTAGGAAGATTTAATTGAATAATTAATACCTCCAGGATTGAAGGTAAGTAATTAAAAGGGAAGATGGTGAAAATCCATCGCGGCCCCGCCACCGTAACTGGGGACGAAACCAACAAAATGCCACTGGGAAACTGGGAAGGCGTTGGAAGTAGATAGATCCAGAAGCCGGGAGACCTGCCTTTAGTCCTAAGGTATTCCCATTCGCGCGGGCGAAATGGGAGAAATTTTTATATATATTGGAGGTGTATGGTATGAAGATTCATGAATTTTTAGGGAAAAAGTTTTTAAAAGAGTATGGTATTAAAGTGCCAGCAGCATATTTGATAAAGGAAGAAAAAGAAATAGAATTTAAATTTCTTCCTGCGGTATTAAAATCACAGGTGCTGGTTGGTAGTCGTATGAAAGCGGGTGGTGTATTATTTGCTCATACAAGAGAAGAGTTTATTGTAAAAGCACAAGATTTATTATTTAAAGAGATAAAAGGTGAAAATCCATATGGTGTTCTTGTAGAAGAGATGATACCATTTGAAAAAGAACATTATATATCACTTGTTTTGGATAGGGAAGAAAAAGATATTATTATACTATACTCACAAAATGGTGGTATCGATATAGAAGAAAATAAAAACAGTATAATAAAAACTAATTTTGAAAATTACGAAAAGATTTTGCCAGAAAAGATACAAAAAATTATACCAAATTTAAGAAAATTATTTAGAGAAAAGGATTTAACATTATTAGAAATAAATCCTTTAGTTGAAGGTATTAATGGAGAAATATATGCACTTGATAGTGTAATGCATCTTGACGATAATGCGATATTTAGACAAGAATGGGCAAAAGAGTTTGTTGAAGAAAAATATCCATTTCATTTTGTTAAATTAGATGGTGATATTGGAATAATAGGATGTGGTGCAGGAATTGTTATGGCTACAATGGATGCAGTAAAATTAGAAGGTGGTGAACCAGCAGATTTTTTAGATCTTGGTGGTGGTGCTGAGAAAAATACAACAATAGAAGCATTAAATCTTTTAAAACAATATGGCATAAATCGTATAATATTAAATATCTTTGGTGGAATAACAAAGTGTGATGAAATAGCCCAAGGACTTGTGGAATTTATAGGTGAAAATCCAGAAATGCAATTATATGTTAGATTAACAGGAACAAATGAAGAGGAAGCTAAAAAAATATTAAAAGAAAGTAATATAGGATATTATGATGATATGTATTCAATGATTTCAGATGCTGTAAGGATGGTGAGAATCAATGATTAATGGCAATGAAAGAGTATGTGTTCAAGGAATTACAGGGAAATACGGTAAATTACATACAGAAAAAATGCTAAAATATGGGACTAAAATTTTGTGCGGTGTTTCGAAAAATAAAAACATAAAAAATATAAATGGAATAGAAGTTTTAAATAATATGAATGATGCAATAGAAAAATATAATGTAGATACTTCAATAGTTTTTGTTCCAGCACCATTTGCTAAAGAAGCTGTATTTGAAGCAATTAATGCAGGAGTAAAAAAAATAATAATAATAACAGAACATATACCCCAACAGGATATGTTAGATATATATAAAATATCTAAAGATAATGGTGTAACGATAATAGGACCCAATTGTCCGGGAGTAATATTACCAGGTGTATCAAAAATTGGAATAATGCCAGAAAATGCGTTTAAGCCTGGAGATATTGCTGTTATTTCTAGAAGTGGAACATTGATGTATGAAATATCAAATTATTTATCGAAATATTCAACAGGAATAAAAGTGGGTATAGGTCTTGGTGGTGATCCTATTATTGGAACATCAATTGCAGAAGCATTTGATTATATAATAGAAGAAGATATAAAAAAGGTAGTAGTTATAGGTGAAGTGGGTGGTAATGAAGAAATTAAAGGTATTGAATATGCATTAAAAAAAGGATATAATGGAGATATAAAAGTATTTTTTGCAGGAAGAACAGCACCAAAAGGTAAGAGAATGGGACATGCTGGCGCTATTATAGAGGGATTAGAAGGTAGTATAGAATATAAAGAGATGAAGTTGAAAGATCTTGGAGTTAATGTAATAAGGCAAATTCCAAATTTGGCATAGGAGGCAAATATGAAAAATCCATATTTATTATTGTTTTTATCAATATTTTTTGGAATTTTGTTGGGTAAAATAAAAATTAAAAACTTCAAATTAGGTAGTTCTGGAGCATTATTTAGTGGTTTAATAATAGGCTGGTATTCAACCAGCCTTCATTCAAATAATGTAGAAGTAATAAATAAACTCAATGGTGAATTTCAACAATTTTTTTTATTTTCACTGATATTATTTATATCATCAATAGGATTAATAGCATCAAAAGATTTAGACAAAATTATAAGAAAATATGGAGTAAGATTTTTAATTATGGCATTTTTTATTACCTTTACCGGGTTTATAACAACGTATATATTTTCCGGATTTGGTAATAAATATGAATTTGTTGGTATATATTCTGGTGCTTTAACCAGTTCTCCTGGATTAGCAACGGCATTAGAAACAGCATCAAATTATGAAAAAGAAATAATATCTGGATATACTTTTGGATATATTCCAGGAGTTTTAGCAGTGATTCTTTCTATGTATATATTTCCATATATATTTAAAATAAATATAGAAAATGAAAAAAAAGCGTTAATGGAAGAAATACATTTTGAAAAAGACAAAGAAGAAAAATTTGATTTTTTAGCTTATTCTTTAGTAATAATAATTGGAATATTAATAGGAAATTACACATTTGACCTTAATTATATATCTTTTAAATTAGGAATTACAGGTGGTGTATTGTTATCCTCTTTATTTTTAGGAAGACTTGGAAAAGTATGGATATTCGATTTTAGAATGAATAAAAAAATATTAAAAACATTTCAGGAATTTGGATTATTGATGTTTCTTTCTTCAGTAGGATTAAAATCCGGATATAATACATTAAATAATTTAAATGCACAAACACTCAATTTAATCTTTTATTCTTTTATAATAGCCTTAATAGCAATAATATTAGGATTTATATTTGGTAAATATGTTTTAAAGATAAATTGGATAATATTATCAGGTTCTGTTTGTGGTGGAATGACCAGTACCCCAGGATTAGGTGCAGCAATAGATGCAAATAATTCAGAAGAGGTTGCAATAGGTTATGGAGCGACATATCCTTTTGCATTACTTGGAATGGTGATATTTAATAAAATTTTGATAATGATAAATTAAACGGTCCCGAAAAGGGACCGCTTTTATTGTTTTAGAAAAGTGTCCAAGGAATTAAACCAGGATCAACCTGTCCAACAAATCTATTATCTTCAACAAAACCTTTTGATTTTCCATATGGAATTAAGCCAGATACAGGAACAGGATGTCCATTAATTGTAGCAGTACCTTCAAAAGATACTTCGCTAGCATTTTTTGTTACATCTCTATATACAAATAATCTAAATTGTCCACTTAAATCTGAAAGATCAAAGGATACATTAGTTGCTTCTTCATCTATTGAGTATGTATTTACTACATAAAATGGTGAATATAAATAATTAATATCTTCAACCATTAATGTGGCACCACCTGTAAATGTTGAATCAAAGGTTAAATCTAACTTGAATGACGAATCTAAAAATAGATTAATTTCTGTACTATCATTTGTAAAAGTAATATCTTTAATTAAAGTAGTAGCTTCCTCTGGTCTGAAAATAGGTGAATCTAATTGTAAATAATCAGGTCCACTTAAAATTAAAGTATAGTTTCCAGGATCAACATTATACAATCCTGCCCAACCATCGTCTGTAGTAACATAATAATTGCCACCATCTCCGCTTTTTCTAATCAAAGATAAAAATACATTTGATAATGGCATACCATCATTGCTATATACATAAAAATCTCTTGTAGATCCAATATATGTTGGTAATGTTGTATTAACAGCAGCTGCAGCATCAATTCTTCCAAACCCTGATGCATGATCCCAGCCTTGTTCATCAATATCTACTGCAGTATTTTCTATCATTTTTCTTATTTGATATGGTGTTGCGTTTGGATGTAATTGTTTTAATAATGCAGCTAAAGCTGAAACATGAGGTGTTGCCATAGATGTTCCATTCCAGTAATCATATGGTTCTCCATATACAGCAGGAGTACTTCTTGGAACTGTGGATAATATTTTTTCACCTGGTGCAGCTACAGATATTGTGTCACTATGATTAGAAAAATCTGTAACTTCATCTCTTGCATTAGATGCAGCAACGGCTATTACTCCAGGATATGATGATGGATAATGCCAGTGTTGATCAGTATGAGAATTTCCAGCAGCAGCAACAAACACAGCATTATTAAATAATGCATAATCTATAGCAGCTTTTAATGTTTTAGAGTATCCACCACCACCCCAACTATTTGATAATACTTGTGCTCCATGGTTTACAGCCCATATAATTCCTCTTGCTACATAAGCATCACCAACATAACCAGGTTGGAAAATAGGAATAGACATTATTTTTGCGCCATATGCTAAACCAACAACACCCTTTCCATCTTTTTTAGCAGCAATGGTTCCAGCAACATGTGTTCCGTGCTCATCACCTAAATATTTATCGTTCTCATAATCTTCGTCTGGCATTATTAAATTTCCAGTTACAGGATCAAACCCAGTAACGAATTGTCCTTGTAAATCTGGATGCTGAGCATCTATAGGTGTATCTACAACTGCAACAACGACATGTGTTCCTGTAGCTACTTGCCAAGCATCTTTAGCACCAATTTTATTTAAACCCCATAAACTATCTTCTGAAACACCATCGATATTTTTTGTTATAGTATCATCGATAATTCCAGGAGTAGGATCTATTAAATCTCTTTTGAAACTTGGTTCGACGTATTTAATTCCTTCTAATTTTAAAGACTTTAATTTCGAATAAGCTTCTTTAACTGTTCCGTTGAATTTAATTCCAACAACTTTAATTTCTGGTATTTCAACATAAATTTCTCCTTTTAATAATTCCTTTATTTTATTAACAGCTTCTTTATTTTCATAACCAACAAGAAGTCTTCCTTCAATGATTTGTTCATTGTTAAATTCTCCAAAAGATATATTATTATTTGATAAATTGTTAGAGTTACTATTTAGTAAAGAAGACTGACAGCTAGCAAAAAGAAATAAAACAGATAGAAAAGCAATTAAAATATATTTTAAATTTTTCATATTCACCCCTCCTTAATTAGAACCTGTTGTAAATGTATTAAATGCATCAGCATCAACACCACCAAATGGATCAACACCATAACCTTGATCTATAGATACCGAAATTGCACTTGAAATACCATCATATGTCATAGCATATGCCAAGTCTACAGCCCATGAGTATGTTTTATTAGGTTGTAAATAATCATTATACATAAATAATCCGTTAGCATTTAATAAGAACCATTGTTGATCTAAGTAATTAATATTAACAGGATATGGACCAACAACATCATACATTTGTTGATATACCTTTCCATCTTCACCAATATAACCAGGTAATAGGTGTTGATCAGATTGGACTAAATCATATATCCATAATGCGTATTCAAAAGTAGCATTATCTAAGGAATGATCATTTGTGATAGGAGTTATTTCAAAAATAGGTGCTCTTGCAACATTTGTTGCTAACATAGATGGAGAAGTCAATTGAACATCAAACATCCCAAGTGGTGTAACAGAACCTAAATAATGCATTTCAGTTTCCCCATCATCATATACAGAGCTTACAGCATAATGAACTTCTTTTCCAGGTTCTAATTCTGGGGAATAATCTCTAAAGACTTTGTTAGTTTTGGCATATTGTGAAACATATCCAATTTTTTCCCAGTTTGATCCATCAAATGATCTATAAATATTATAACCGTTTGGCCATTGATAATATTCTTGATCTGGGTCAAATACATCTGCAGGGATCCACCAGACTTCAACCCAAAGATTTGTATTATTAGGAGCACTTTCAATAGTATAATTTAGTGATTTACCGAATTTATTTTCAAAAGCTTTAATTTTTTTATCTACATTGTTTTTGATTAATGTATTTAATTTAATATTAGATTTTTCAATATTATTTTTTTGGCTATAAAAGCCTATTTCCATTCTTCTTGTATATGCATCTAAATTTGTTCCTATACCATAGCTTGCCCAATCTTGAGGTATGAATTTATGTGATTTAACATCATTATTATTTAATATATTTAGGTATTTAACTAATTCTATTTGATTATCATTATAATCATACACTGTAATATGTAAATCTGTTAATCCATTATAATCGAAAGTATTAAATGCAAAAGCGACTTCGGATGCACCAGAAGTATATCCTCTATCTCCTGTCATAAAACTTGAACCTGGAGTTTTTCCTAATGATGCATATATTATATTTATATGATCATTGGATTTTGGTTTTGCTGCTATAGTGACCACAATAGGTCCAGAAACGATAGATGAATCCAAACTAATTTCGTCTAATTCTCCACTAATATATTTAGAATAATCATATACATGAAATTCAACTTCTGGTAATTCTTGTGTATCCGGATCAGGGTTTAATTCAGCTTTTCTTAAAGTCAAATAAACTTTTTTTGTCTCTCCAGCTTTTAACATTAGTCCATCAACTTTTGTTAAAGCATGATTTGTTTTTGTAGCTTCAATTGTTAATAATGTTGAATCTTCACTAATATTAAAGGTAAATGTAGCCATTCCTGTATCATCAGTTAATGCTGTAGAATTATTTATTGTAATATTAGCTTCAGGAACAATAGGTCCAGATTTTGCATCTGTTACGTATACTACAACAGTGGCATTACCTGTTAAACTTTCTGTTGTAGGTGTGTATGAAAATTCTTTTTCGGCAGTTCCACCAAATGGATCTTTAACAACAACTATATAATCACCATTTTTATTTTCTGTATTAAAGAAGTTTCCAACTCTATCTTTTTCTAATAACGTGGAAGCTTCTTGTGTTCCTGAATATATGTCATATAATAATTCATCATTATCAATATCGGAAGCAGTCCATGTAAATCTAACTACAGAATCTTTAACTACTTCAGAAGCAATAGGTGTTTCAAAAATAGGGTCTGTGTTTGATTTCAAGGTAAATGACCATGTATCACTTTTTGTTTCAAAACCTTTATCATCTTTTGCTACAACGTACCAAGAATGAGTTTCTTCTGGAGAAAATCCCGATAGAGATAACTTCATTTTATCAGTTGTTGCAGTCATAGTATTATCAACATATACATCAAAGGTTAAATAATCATTATCAACATCAGTTGCGCTCCAAGATAAAGTAACTATTGCACCGTAGTTAAAACTTGAAAAATCCCAAGAAACATTGTTTTTACCATTTTCTGGAAGAGGATTCCAGATTTCAGGGAAATGATTTTCTCCTTCATAAGTTTCATTTGCTACTTGGAATACGATTACAGGACTTTCTATTTCAATATTACCTAATTCAACAGCAATAACTTTAACGGAATAATTTCCGACGTCATTTAAGTTATCTAATTCAAAAACTTTATTTGTTGTAGTTCCTGCTAAAGTGAAGTCACTTTCATTAGGCTTTTTTAACATAATTTTGTATTCATAATTTCTATCATCTACATATGAAAATACTTCCCAATTAATGATTTTAGAGGTGCCAGTCATTATAGAAGTATTATTCTCAGATAATAGTTTTATTTCTTTTATGCTTGGAACAACATTAAAAGTTAAGTTGTTTGTTTTTGCTATTTGTTCTCCAGACTTTACTTCTACAAAATATGAATATTCTCCAAGTTGAGTAAACTTGTCTTCAGGAATAGTAACTGAAGTTAAATTTGCTCCACTTTTTTCAAATACAGTTGTTCCATCTTTTTTTACAACAATTTTCGAATTAAAACTATCAACTCCCCCCACAGCCCATTGAATATCAACGGATGTTTTTACTGGCACTACTCCATTAATACCTGTTACTGCTTTTGTTATTGTTACAGTTAATGGGACAGGTTGTCTTGTGATACACGATGTTAATGCTAATAATAATACTAAACTAAAAATAAATAAATACAGAGATTTTCCAATTTTCATCCAACTACCCCCTTTTTAAAAATGATAAGTTTGTTTAACTAACAAATTAATTTTTTGTTATTAATAAGTTTAACATGGTATTATACAATAATTTTTTTTATATTTCAAGTTTCTAAAGAGTTAAATAAAAAAATTGGTAATTTATTATTAATCAATACTCTAAAAATAGAGATGAGGCATTTATGCTTCATCTCTATTCAAATAATTGCATAATATCTTCTTTTGTTAGATTTTTTAATAATGATTTTTCTTCTGTAATTGCAAGATTATATAAATCTTTTTTTGCATTTTTTAACTTTAATATTTTCTCTTCGATAGAATTTTTTGTAATGAATTTATAAACAAAAACAGGTTTTGTTTGTCCGATTCTATAAACTCTATCTGTAGCTTGGTTTTCTACAGCTGGATTCCACCATGGATCATAATGTATTACATAATCTGCTCCAGTAATATTTAATCCTGTACCTCCAGCTTTTAAACTAACAAGAAGGATTTTTATATTATTGTCACTATTAAATTCATTAATTATATCAACTCTTTTTTTAGTTTGACCGGTGATTTTATTATATTTAATAATTTCTTCTTTTAACCAATCTTCCATTATATTAATCATTTTTACAAATTGAGAAAAAACAACAATTTTATGATTTTCTCCTAAAACTTCTAAAACAAATTTTTTGAATTCATTAAATTTCGAAGATTCTATATTTATACCTAATAACTTTGGATGATTAACAACTTGTCTTAATCTTAATAATCCTTCTAAAACGCTAAAATTCAAAGTCCCCTGGGATATAGCTATTTTCTGTTTATATTCTTCTAATATTTGATGATATATTTTTGTTTGATGCTGTGTCATTTCATTGAATATATATTCTTCTGTTTTTGGAGGCAGTTCTTTTAAAACATTTTCTTTTTTTCTTCTCAAAATAAATGGATTGATTTTTTTCTTTAACCTTTCTATACTATCCTTATTTGCATAATTATATTTTCTTAAGAATTCCTTTCTTTTTCCAAAAAATCCTGGCATTAAGAAATCAAATATGTTGTATAAATCGTTTAAAGAATTCTCTAAAGGTGTGCCAGTTAATGCTAATTTATGAGATGCCTTCAATTTTTTAATAGCTGAATATAACTTTGTTTCATGATTCTTTATATATTGAGCTTCGTCGAGAATAATATAAAATAATTTCATTTTTTTAAAGTTGTCGATAGAATTTCTTATTGTTCCATAAGTGGTTAATATTACATCAACGTCATCTGGAATATCTTTTTGATTATTATGATAAATATAATACTTTAAATTAGAAGTAAATTTTTCTATTTCGTATGCCCAGTTATATACTACAGAACGTGGAGTTATTATTAAAAACTTTCTATTTTTCTCTTTTAAAGACAATATTAAAGCTATAGTTTGTACAGTTTTTCCAAGTCCCATATCATCTGCTAATATTCCATTAAAATTAAATTCTTGAAGATATCTAAGGAAATAATAACCTTGAATTTGATAATCTCTCATAGATGATTTTAATTCTGGTATTTCATATTCTTTAATTTTTTCAAAATTTTTAATTTTTTCAATAAAAGATTTTGTTTTTTTATCTAATGATTCCAATTCTAAATTAGGATTATTTAAAAATGAGTATATATTATAACTTTCAATTTCTACTTTATTTTTTTTAAATTTTAAATCTTCTAATTTTTCTAAGATTTTTTCTGGTATTTTAATGATGGTATCATCTTTTAGAACTATAAAATTGTCTTTTCTATTTCTCAAAATATTTATATCAATTTTCTTATTATCTTTTAAAGTGATTTCTCCTTCAACATCAAACCAATTGTTTTTTAAATTTAGTTTCATTTGTATGCTTTCAATTTCTTGTCTTTTTATATTTTTATTCATTTTTATTATAATGTTTTTATCCAGTGATCTTATCTTGTTATCGATGAATTCAAAAAAAGAATCAATATCTAATGTTCCTTTTCCTTTTTCATCTAATTCAATTCCTGCATTTTTTAATGAATTTAATAATCTATTTTCTTCATCATAGTTTCTGTATTTATAATCATTATAGAATTCTATTTCTGTGCCATATAAAAATTTTCCTTTTAGGTAGAATCGGTCGTTTATAAAGTTAATATATAAATTTAATTTAGGGATAAAAATATCTTTTTTAATTCCTAAATTTTCATCAATTTCTATTTCAAAACCATATTTCTCATATTTTATAAGATTATCTTTAATGAAAATTTCAAGTCCGTTTTTATTTTTGAATTTGACATGGGTTTCTATTGGACCATAATAAGGAAAAAGTATATTTGTTTTTGATTTTATTAATGATAAAGTGTTATTTTCAAAATAAGCATAATCATCATATGTTGAGACGATATTTCTTTTGTTTAACTCAGGCAATAGCTTAATAGTAGAAATATTCTCTTTAATATTACCACTAACATATAATTTAAATTTGATATCATCGTTCCATACTATTTTTTTCTTATTTTTTAATAGAATTTTTTTACTTTTTATTTTTTTAAGTTCTTTAAAATTTTTTAAAATTAATTTATATTCAGAAGTTCCATTAATATGAATAGGAACTAATAATTTTTTTATATCATTTTCATCTTCGGGTATTTTTGTTTTTAAAAAACTTAGTATTTTTTTATATGTGTCAATATCTTTTCTCAATACGACTCTCTTTTCTTTTAAGCGTCCTAATTTAACATAAGTATATGGGTTTTCTGGGTAAATTAAATAATATGTATCACCATAATCATTTATTCCCAGATATTCATCAATATTTACTTCGAGATGATAATCGTCATTAAATTTTCCTTTATTTTTTAAATTATTTTCTATTGTAAAAATTAATGCAGCTATATGAGAACACATTTTATTTTCCGAAACATGACTACATGTACACATATGTCCTATTTTTAATGTTTCCTTGTGTATATAAAATAAAGGTCTGAAGTTTCTATCATTATCATTTACGATTCCAGTAAAATTTAATAGTTCATCACCATATTCAACAAAATCCTCAACTTCAAGATTTTTAGCTTTTTCAAGTATTTCTGGTGAAATGGAATTTTTGAAATCTTCAATTGCGTTTAATATTTTGAATAAATTTTTAATCATAAATAATACACCTCTTTTTTGAAAAATGGAGTTTTTTTGTTATAATTAAAAATAAAATAGAGTTTTTATATGGCGGGTGATTTAATGGAACCATTTACATTATCTGTTCAACCTGATATTACATATATTAGTTCGTTTTTTGGCGGTATAATATCATTTTTTAGTCCATGTGTTTTACCCCTTGTTCCGTTGTTTTTTGGTATATTGATGCCGGATTTAAAAAATATTTCATTAACCTTGAAAAGAGGTATAGCCTTTTTTATAGGATTATCATTATTTTTTTCAATTCTTGGAGCTTTGGCAGGAATGGCTGGATCAATATTGTCAAAATACCAATTCATATTTAATATTATAGCAGGAATTTTTATTATTTTGTTGGGGATTTATTATTTATTTGATAAAGAGGGATTTAAAGGTGCTAAAGTCAATCTTTTAAAACATAAGAATACATCATTTATCAGTGCGTTTATAATGGGTATTTTAATTTCTTTTGTATGGATACCGTGTTCGGGACCAATTTTAGCTGCGGTGTTAACCTTTGCGTCAACAACATCAAATGTATATAAAGGTATGTTTATGTTATTTTTATATTCTCTTGGTATATCTATACCATTTTTGTTTTTAAGTGGAATAGTAAGTAAATTAGTTTCTAAAATAACCTTTGGAACACCAAAATGGGAGAAGTATTTAAAAATTCTTGGCAGTACATTATTAATTATAATAGGAATATTGGTGTTATTAAATAAATTTAATACATTACAGGGAGTGTGAAATAATGAGAAAAATATTAATTCTAGTATTGTTGGTAATTTCTATTTATTCTTTTTCGAATGTAAAATTAGATGATTTTGTTGTTCATGATTTTAATAATGCAATGAAAATAGGTAAAATAACTGGTAAAAATATAATTGTAATGTTTTCTTCTGAGACATGTTATTACTGTAAGAAGTTTAAGAATGAGGTGTTAGTTGATAAAGAAATACAAAAATGGTTAAGAACGGAATTTATTATTGCAGAAATAAATCCTGATAGGAATAAAAAAGCTATTTATCAGGGAAAAACATTAAATTATGCAGAATTATTTGGGGCATTTGGCGTTAGAGGAACTCCAACATTTTTCTTTTTTGATAGTAAAGGCGAAGCATTGGCTCAATTACCAGGATATGTACCTAAAGATGTATTTTTATCTATATTGAAATTTTTCAAATATTTTAGAAAAGAAAGAATATCATTCCAAGAATTCCAAGAAAAAAATATAGATGTAAATATAGACAGAAAGGTTTTAAATTTAAGCAAGGACGATATAGAATTTCTTTTAAAAAACGATCCAAATACAAAATTATATGATAATAAATTAGATGAGTATACTAATATAGTGTTAGAAAAGAAAAAGGAAGAATTAGAAAATAAATTTTATGTTGTAATATATGAAAAGAAATAATTTGTTGATATAATAGAAATATGAATTTATATTATGGAGGATTAAAATGGATTTGTTATTTAAAAAAATCATGGCTAGACCATTTTTAAAATGGGCAGGTGGAAAAACTCAATTAATTCCAGAGATAGAAAAAAGGCTTCCGAATGAATTAAAAAATGGGGAATCAATAAAATATATAGAACCTTTTGTTGGAAGTGGGGCGCTATTGTTTTATTTGCTTTCTAATTATAATATAAGGGAAGCTTATATTATAGATACAAATGAAGAATTAATAAATTTATATAATATAATAAAAAATAACGTAGATGAACTGATATATTTATTATCTAAATTAGAAGATGAATACAATAAAAAAAATTCTGATGAAAAGCAAAATTTATATTATGAAAAAAGAAGAGAATTTAATGAATTAAAAGGCAATAAAGTCAAGAAGGCAGCATTATTTATTTTTCTTAACAGGACTTGCTATAATGGGTTATATAGGGTTAATTCTAAAGGTGAATTTAATGTTCCGTTTGGTAGATATAAAAAACCAAAAATATGTGATGAAAAAAATTTAAAAAATGTTTCATATGCACTTCAAAAGGTTCATATTCTATCTGGGGATTTTGAGATTAGTAAAAATTTTGTTGATAAAAATACATTTATATATTTTGATCCTCCATATAGACCTTTGAGTTCAACGTCTAATTTTACTTCGTATTCTAAAAATATATTTAATGATAAATCTCAAATCAGATTGAAAAATTTTTTTGAATATGTGACTAAACTTGGTGCAAAAGCACTTTTGAGTAACTCAGATCCTAAAAATATGGATCCAAAAGATGAATTTTTTGATAAGCTATATCATGAATATATCATAGAAAGAGTATATGCAAAAAGATTAATAAATTCTAACTCTAAAAAGCGTGGGAAGATTACAGAACTTTTAATTAGAAACTACGAAGTTTAGCGAGGGATAAATATGGATTTTAATGAATTTATAAAAACATTATCTGAAACTAATGCGACATTAGATTATTTTGTTAATTTTGATAAGGTAAAAAATAATGTTCGTAAAATAGAATTAAAACTAAATCAGTTAAATTATTTAATTGGTAAAAATAATTTAAAAAGGGCTATTTTCGATTTGTATGAAGAAAACCCAAAGGTTTTTGAAATTTTAGATATTTTAATAGCAGTTAGGAAAGGGAATCAGAAAAAGATATTAAATGAATTTGGTAAATACGAATATATGGGAAATTATTTTAAGTCACCTGAAAAAATTTATTATTATATAAAAAATACAGGATTAGAAAAAGTGTTTAAAGATAGAAATGTAAAGAATTTAATAGATTATGTATTTGGTATTGAAGTTGGACTTGATACAAATGCCAGAAAAAATCGTACGGGGAAAAATATGTCTAAAATAATAACAAAAATTTTTGAAAATAATAATATTCCTTTTAGAAAAGAAGTTAATAGTAGCGAATATAAAGAAATTAAAAGCTTAGGATTTGATAAAAAGGTATTTGATTTTGTAGTAGAAACACTTAAGAAAAAGTATTTAATTGAAGTAAATTTTTATAACAGCGGAGGTTCAAAATTAAATGAAGTTGCTCGTTCTTATACTGAAATAGCTCAAAAAATAAATCAATATCAGGGTTTTGAGTTTGTGTGGATTACTGATGGAAAAGGGTGGTTAGATGCTAAAAATAAAATTCAAGAAGCTTTTAATAAAATAGAAAAAATATATAATCTGCATACTTTAAATAATTTTATTGAGTTAATTAAAATGGAGTTGAGTTGAGTGAATAATTTTAAAGATGATTTAGAATTTACAACTGTGTGGTCATTTCCAGAAAGGGGAAAATGGGAAACTCATAATTCTAAATATAGAGGAAATTTCGCTCCACAAGTAGCTAAAAATATTATTTTAAGATATTCAAATGAAGATGATATAGTCTTAGATCCGATGGTTGGTGGAGGTACATCTTTAATAGAAGCTAAACTACTTAATAGAAAAAGTATAGGCGTAGATATTAACCCTAAAGCAATTGAAATAACTCGAAAGAATATAGTTTTTAATAAAGGAAAATATGAGCCTAAAATTTTCTTAGGAGATGCTAGAAATCTGAATTTTTTGGAAAATAATTCCATTGATCTTATATTAACTCATCCTCCATATTTAAATATTATAAAATATTCTGAAGGGAAAATACCAGGAGATTTTTCCAATATATCTGGAGTAAAAAAATTTTGTAATGAATTAGAATATGCAATAAAAGAATTATATCGTGTGTTAAAACCTGGAAAGTATTGTGCAATTTTAATAGGAGATACAAGAAAAAATAGGCATTATATTCCATTATCTTACTATGTGATGCAAAAATTTTTAAAAAATGGTTTTATCTTAAAAGAAGATATTATAAAAGTTCAACATAATTGTCAAACAACTCCTTATTGGAAAGCACAAGTAAATAAATATAATTTTTATTTAATTATGCACGAACATCTTTTTATATTCAGAAAACCTTTTGATAATGAAGACACTTCAAAATTTATATATAGTAAATATAATTGCTTATGAATAAAAATCAAAGGTTAAAGTTCCATTTGAAATGTAGTTGAATATTGTTATAAATTATGATATAATACCTCTGTAAAAAATATTAAGGAAGGTTATATTATGCGAAAGAAAAAATTACAAAAATTAATATATAATAAAAAAGCCCTGTAAAGGGGCTTTTTTACTTTTTTGGAGGTGAAGATATGGAAAGGGTTGCGATTGTTGGAGCTCAGTGGGGAGATGAAGGTAAAGGGAAAGTAGTAAATTATTTTTCAAAAAACTACGAATGGATAGTAAGATTTTCTGGTGGAGCAAATGCAGGACATACTATTTATTACAAAGATAAAAAATATGTAAATCATTTATTGCCTTCTATAATACCAGAAGGGAAATCAAAAGCGTTTTTAGGTGCTGGAATGGTTATAGACATTGAACAATTAATAAAAGAAATAGAAATATTGGAAAATGATTTTCCAGGAGTATCTTCTAAAATATATATTGATTTAGAAGCATTTTTAGTCTTACCTTATCATAAAGAGGAAGATGGAATTTTAGAAGAATTAAGGAAAAATCCAATAGGAACAACAAAAAAAGGCATTGGACCATCTTATACTGATAAAGTATCAAGGGAAGGTTTTAAAATTTATCATTTATTTGACGAAAAACTTTTAAAACAGAGATTAGAAGAAGTTATATTTTTGAAGAAAAATATCTATGGTGAAAGATTTAAATTTGAAGCTGAAGAAATATTTGAGTATTTAATAAATCAAAAGAAAAAGCTTGAGAAGATGAAAGTTAATTTTACTTCAGCAATAGATATGGCAAATGTGTTTAGGAATACCTCCGTACTCTTTGAGGGAGCTCAGGGAGTATTGCTTGATCTTGATTTTGGCACATATCCTTTTGTCACATCTGGTGCAACAATGGCTCATGGTGTATCTTCGGTTGGTTTTTCGACATTTGAATTAGATGAAGTTCTTGGTGTGTTGAAAGCTTATACAACAAGGGTTGGAGAAGGTCCGTTTCCTACAGAAGAGTATGGGGAAATGGGAGAAATAATAAGGGAAAAAGGGAATGAATTTGGTGCAACTACAGGAAGACCAAGAAGAGTGGGATGGTTAGATTTACCTGCATTAAGATACGCGAAATTAAGATCAGGTTTAACAAAATTTGTTATTACAAAAGCGGATGTTTTAAATGGACTTGAAGAAATAAAGGTTTGTGTAGCTTATGATGTTAATGGTGAAATAAAAGAGATTCCAACATCATCATATGACTTTTTTGTTGGAAAACCAGTATATGAAACATTAGAAGGTTGGCCCGATACAAATCACATTAATTTCTTAAAATATATGTCTTTTATTGAAGAAAAAACAGGTGTGGAAATCCCATATATTTCTTATGGACCTAAAACAGATGAAATGTGTACAAAAAATGATCTTATATTTGAAATATAAAAACGGCCTCTTTTGAGGTCGTTTTTATAATTGACATATTATGTTAATTTCTTAGAAATAAAAAGATAGTATCATAAAATCGAATTAGCAATCAAATGTTAAGAGTGATAAAAAAGAAAAATGATTTTGAACTTTTTTAAAAATTTTCAGTCTAAAATATCGAAATTTAAAAATGAATTATTTTTTTAAGATTTATTTAGCAAACAAAAGTTACAAATGCTAAAAATAAAAATTAAGATATATTAGGAGGTGTTGGAAATGATGAATCCAAAGAATTTTACGGAAAAGGCTCTGGAAATAATAGAAAATGCAAGAACCTTAGCAAATGGTTATGGGACTAATGTGGTAACACCAGAGCATATTACTTTAGCTATTCTCGATAGTGATGATGAATATGTAAAAAGACTTTTTGAAACGATTAATGTTGAAGCAATAAAAGAGAACATTGAAAGTGAATTAGAAGAAAATGTTCAATATTCTTTTGGTGGAGTAAGAGATAATAGAGTATATATTTCTCCAACATTAGAAAGAATTTTTGAAATAGCAAAGTCTGAGGCTAAAAAAACAAAACATAAATTGATAACAACGTTGCATTTGTTATTAGCTATATTGCTTGAAGGTACATCTTATTCGGCAAAATTATTTTCAAAATATGGATTAACAACTAATGAAATTTATGAAGAATTAAAAAATATTAAAGTAACAAAAGAAGGTTCTGAAGAAAATGTAGCGGATGTTCTTGCGCAGTTCACTATTGATTTAACAAAAATGGCAGAAGAAAAGAAATTAATGCCAGTTATAGGAAGAGATTTAGAAATTCAAAGAACTATTGAAATTCTCAGTAGAAAAACAAAGAATAATCCAGTTTTAGTAGGTGACCCAGGTGTTGGTAAAACAGCTATAGTTGAAGGATTAGCTCAAAGAATTATAAAAGGAGCAGTTCCAGATGCTTTAATAGATAAAAAGATATTACAATTAGATATGGGAAGATTATTAGCGGGAGCTAAATTTAGAGGTGAATTTGAAGAAAGGTTAAAAAACGTTATTGATGAAGTAAAAAAACAAGGCGATAAAATTATTTTGTTTATAGATGAGTTGCATACAATTATTGGAGCAGGTAAAGCAGAAGGTAATTCTATGGATGCAGCTAATATGTTAAAACCAGATTTAGCCCGTGGCGAATTAAGGGTTATAGGGGCTACAACTTTAGATGAATATAGACAATATATTGAGAAAGATAAAGCATTAGCAAGAAGGTTCCAACCTGTTCAAGTTGATGAGCCAAGTGAAGAAGATGCTATAGCAATTTTAAGAGGACTAAAAGAAACATTTGAAAAACATCATAATGTTAAGATAGATGATAGTGCAGTTGTAGCAGCTGTGAAACTTTCTCATAGATATATAACAGATAGATTTTTACCAGATAAAGCTATTGACCTTATAGATGAAGCTTCTGCAAAAGCAAGACTTGAAAAGAGTTCAAAATTATCAAATATAAAGAAATTAGAGTATGAAGCAAAAGAGTTAGAAGAAGAAATAAATGATTTAACTGTTAAAGGTGAATATGAAGAAGCAGCTTTGAAGAAAAAGGATCTTTTTGAATTAGAAAAACAAATAGAAGAATTGAAAAAACAATATGAAGAAGAAAAAGATAAAGAGGAAGAAGAAGTTATTGTAGATGAAGAAAGAATTGCAGATGTAATTGAAAAATGGACAGGTATACCAGCAAAAAAGATGTTGGAAGAGGAAAGAGAAAAATTGCTTAATTTAGAAAAAGAAATACATAAGCGTGTTGTTGGTCAGGAAGAAGCAATAATAAAAGTAGCACAACATATAAGGAAAGCAAGAGCAGGTTTAAAAGATCCAACAAGGCCAATAGGTTCATTCCTGTTCTTAGGACCAACAGGGGTCGGTAAAACTGAACTTGCAAAATCATTAGCAGAAGTATTATTTGATACAGAAGAAGCACTAATAAGAATTGATATGTCTGAGTATATGGAAAAACATGCAGTTTCAAGATTAATTGGTTCACCTCCAGGTTATGTTGGTTATGAACAAGGTGGACAATTAACTGAAGCGGTTAGAAGGAAGCCATATTCTGTGATTCTTATAGATGAAATAGAAAAAGCTCATCCAGATGTATTTAATATATTATTACAGGTATTGGATGATGGAAGATTAACAGATGGAAAAGGAAATACGGTAGATTTTAGGAATACGATTATTATTATGACAAGTAATATAGGGTCAGAAAATATATTAAATAAATTAGAAAATAGAGGTAAATTAGGATTTATAAGTGATGAAGAAAGGTTGAATGAAGAAAGAGATGTAGAAAAAGTGGTTAGAGAAGAATTGAAGAAATATTTCAGGCCAGAATTTTTAAATAGATTAGATGAAGTAATAGTATTTAAACCATTAACAATTGAAGAAGTAAAAGAAATAGTAGGAATTATGATGAGAAGATTGGAAGAAAGAGTAAAAGAAAGAGATCTGGAATTGATGATTACAGAAGATGCAAAAGAATATATTGCCAAAAAGGGATATGATAGAATTTTTGGAGCCAGACCATTAAGAAGGGTTATTGAAAGAGAAATAGAAATGGAACTTGCTAATAAAATAATAGCAGGAGAAATTCCTCCAAAGAGTAAAGTAATTATAGATTTTGATGGTGAAAAATTGAATATAAGAGTTGGAAAAGGCGAAATAAAAACTAAAGAAGAATAATAAAATTCCCTGCATTTATTGCAGGGAATTTTATATATGGTATAATAAGTTGGAAGGGGTGATAATGTGTTTTGGTTTAATAAAAAGAAAAAAGAAAAAGATTTAAATAAAAATCCATTTTATGCAGAAGAAAATTCATTGGTCATATATTTTAAATGTAATAAATGTGGTGAAAAATTTAGAAGTTATTTGAGGAAAGGATATGATTTTTCAAATTCATATAAAGGTAAATCAACTTATATCATTAATAAAGAATATATTGGTTCAAAATGTCCTGAAAGAATCCAATTAATAGCTGAATTTGATGGAGTATATAGGTTATTAAATTTTGATTTAATAGGGGGAACACCTATAACAAAGGAAGAATTTGAGTCGGAGGTTTAATATGGAAGGTTGGATACCAACAAAAAGGTTAAAAAAAGTTGTAGAATTTGCAGATAAATTTTGTGGTAATATTGAACCTATTCATAGGTATATATATTTATATTTTGATAAGTTTTTAAGGGTATCCATGACTGATGGATGTGCAGTAGCAGATATGTTTTTTTCAAAAGAATTTTTTCCATTTAAAAAAGTTTATAAAATACCAATACAACATTTAAAAGGATTATTAAAAGGATTAAATGAAGAAGAAAATCCATTTGTTAGAATGTTAGCCTTGGATGAAGGAGTAAAAATAGAGTTAGAAAACATGTCTTTAAATATTGAAAGTGAAAATGAAGAAAAACCTTCTTTTAATATAAATAATCCTACTTTATTATCAAAAATACAATTAAAAAAATTTATAGATAATCTTGATTTTTGTAGTATCACGTCAATGGAAGGTGATTTGATAAATATATTTTCTAACAAAAAAGGTGAGTTATGGGGATACTTCCATGGATATAATATGGGCGTATATAGTTATTTTGGAAAATCTGAAATAAATATTTCACGTGAAGTTCCATATGTTACTATTAGACACATAATAAAATCTCTATCTTTAATAACGGATAAAGAGGTAGGATTATATTTAAATGAAGAATCTATATTAATTAAAGGAAAAGGGATTAATATTAATGTATGTAGTTCTGTGAATCCAATAGGTATAAGAATAAATTTTGATAGGGAAGTTTTGGAATTTCAGAAGATAAATTTAAAGGAATTAAAAAAGATATTAAACAAGATATATACATCTTTGCCATCAAATGCGAGGATATATTTAATATTAGGAAAAGAGTCTTATATTCTAGCAAAGGATAAAAATACAACAATTACATGGAAAATAAACTTAAAATTTAAGCATAAATATTTGATAGAAATCAACCCTCGAAAATTGAGATCAGTATTTTCGAGGTTTAGTGAAAATATAATTATTAAATTAAATAATAAAACAGTTTTATTCAAAGATACACAAAAATATTTAGAAATTGAATTAAAAGAATTTTCTAAGTAATTTATTCTTCTATATATTCATAATCAATGATTTTAGTGATTCTTAAACTTTTTTCTTCAAGTAAATCGACGATATCATCATTTATTTTTATAATAGGTTTCATTTTATTTGATCTGTTTGTTGCTATGATAATTCCTTCTGAGCCATCGTTAAGCATAACTTTCATTCCTGGTGGGAAAAGCCCAAGAGCATTTACTAAATTCTGGGTAAATAAAGGATCAAAATGTTTATTTACATGGGAGAGTATATAGGATAATGTTTTATAGGGAGGCCATGGATCTTTGTAGCTTCTTTTGCTTGTTAAAGCATCATAAACATCAGCAAGAGCTAATATTCTTCCATAATAGGAAATTTCTTTTCCTTTCTTTTTAAATATATATCCACTCCCATCATATCTTTCATGATGTTCTAAAGCTCCGTCAATTATTTTTTTATCTGTTATACCAGAATTTTCTAAAAGTTCTTTTGCATATAATACGTGGTTTTTAATTAATTCGAATTCTTCAAAAGAGAGTTTTCTTGGAGCGTTTAAAATTTCTAAAGGAATTTTAACTTTTCCAATATCGTGTAATAAACCGCTTAAGGCAAGCTCAGTTAACTCATCTCCTGTAATACCTTCTTCTAACCCTATTAAAGAACCGAGAATCATTACATTTAATGAATGGGAGTATAAGTATTCATCATATGTCTTTAATTTTTTTAGCGGAACATATAATTTATCAGAAAAATTTTTTTGCATTTCTTGAGTTAAATTTATTGCAACTTCTTCTGTTTTGCTAATATTAACTTTTCCAGTATTCATTAATTCTTCAAAAATATCTTTAACTTTTTTAAAACTCACATCTAAAAGCTTTTTGCTTATAAAACTATGAACATGGGCAGATTCACTTATAGACTTTATTTCGTCTTTTTCTTCATTAATAGGTATTTTAAAAATACCATTAATTTTAATTGTATTTATTTTAGCTTCATTCAAAATTGTTCCTTTTTTGAATAATATATTACCATTAAAATCTTTTATATCCATAGCAACAATCATCCCAGATTTTATTTTGTTTAAAGGTAAAAATTTCATAAAAATCCCCTCACTCAATATAGATATAATCTAATACTTTAGTAATTCTTAAAGACTTTTCTTCACTCAAGTCAACAATGTCTCCATGATCTATTTTTATTAATGGACGTATTTTATTTGCTCTATTTGAAGCAACTACTGTTCCGAACTGCCCGTTGTTGAGTTGAACTCTAGTTCCAGCGGGATAAATACCAAAAGCATTGATAAGTCCTTGGGCAAAGGTTCCATCAAATTGTTTTTCTACATTTGTTAAAATAAAAGAGATTGTTTTATAAGGAGTCCATGGCCCTTTATAACTTCTTACACTTGTTAAAGCATCATAAACATCTGCTATAGCAATAATTCTTCCAAATTTAGTTATATAAGAACCTTTTTTTCCTTCTAAATATCCCTTACCATCATATCTTTCATGATGTTCATATATGCCACCAATAATATTTTCATCTTTTAAATTATTTTCTAAAGCTAATTTTTTACCATACAAAACATGATTCCTCATAATATTCATTTCCTCACCAGTTAATGGTCTGGGGGCATTCATGATTTCTTTTGGGACTTTAGTTTTTCCTATGTCGTGTAGAAGGGCTGATATGGAAATATTTAATAATTCATCGTCAATTATTTTATTTTCGATTGCCAGTAAAGAACTTATAATCATTACATTTAGTGAATGAGAATAAAGATATTCATCAAAGTCTCTTAGTTTTTTTAATGGAACGAATAGTTTATCTGAATAATTATTTTCTAAATCTTCTTTTATTGATGAAGCAATATCTATTACAGTATCTATATCAATATGACCATCGTTTTCTAAATTTTTGAATAAATCTTTTACTTTATTATAATTCAAATCAAGATTTTCTTTACTTATAACACCATGTTTTTCTGTTTCTTTTTTTAAGTCACTTACAATTTTAGTAGAATTTATAGGAATGTTAAATATTCCAGCTTTTTTTAATAAATATATAATTGATTCATTTATTTCTGTTCCTTTTTTAAGGATAACACGACCGGTAGTATCTCTAACATCCATAGCAATTACCATGCCGTATTTAGCCTTGCTAAGAGGTACAATTTTCATTCAATCACCTCTTTTATATATACATTTGAATCAGGTCCTGTTTTAACTGGCTCATTGTTTACAAGCACTTCAGGAAAAAATTCAATTTCATTTCTTCTCAATACAATTCCAATAGAACCATCACTCAATTTTACCTTTGTTCCCGTGGGATAATATCCCGTGATTTCATATAAAAGTCCTACATAATATGGATCGAATATAAAACCGCACTTTTTTAATATCCAGGATAATGCCTGATAAGGAGTATATCCAAGTTCTGTTAAAGAAGTATAAGCATCTGCTACCTGGGTTATTCTAACAAGTGGAGGAATTTTTTCACCTTTTAAATGAAATTTTCCTTTACCATCATATCTTTCATGATGGTAAAGTATACTTTCTAATATTTCATGATTTAATGTAGCTTTTAAATCCTGTAATTTTTTATATGCAACAATATTATGAATTAAAGCGTTTTTATCATCGCTATCAAAGTCATTAATAACCCTATCATCTAACATAGCATAACCAATATCATGTATTAGAGAAAATTTTACAGTTTGTTTATACATGATATATGGGATTTCTATTTTCTTAGCTATTATTGAAACAATAATAGCTGTATTTAATGAGTGGTAAGTCAAACTATCATTTCCAAAAGAATTTATAAAATTTAAAACAAAGTATTCTTTTACGTTTAATGATTTGTATATTTCTTCTGTGATATTGTTCAAAGAAACGTATATTTCTTCTTTTGTAAAATGATGGAACAAATCGCTTATGGAATCAATCCATTTATTATAAATTGTTTCATCTATTATATTTGGCAATTCTTCAAATGTTTTTTGGATAAAGCCTATTGAGGCATTTGAATCCATAATTTCAATTTCAGTAATATCACTTTTAAGAATAAGGTCAATCATATCTCTATCTAATTTTTGACCTTTCTTTAAATTTAAGCTATTTTTTAAATTGTAAATATCTTCCCCTACAATCATTCCAGGTTGCAAGTTTGTTATTTTTGTTTTCAAAATCCCAACCCCATATTTTATTATTTAGGTTTTACAATAGATATATAAGGTTCATTATTAAATATATCGTTTGAGACATCAATAATATTTTTATTCTCTTGTGAGTTTATTTTTTTTACTATTTCATCAATATCTATCAATTTATCGAAAGATAGATAATAATCTAAAGCTAAAAAACCAAAGTTTAATCCATTTTCCGTTTCCAACATGTACCTTCCAGATAACCTCTTTTTCCCATATTCTATCCAGTTTTCTAAATCACTATTTTTATTAATATTTCTTATATTTTCATAAATAGATGAATTTAATTTTTCAAAATTTTCTGGTATAGTTGCTGCAAATATTGTAAAAACACCATTATCATTATATGCAGAATAATCAGCTGTAATTTCATAAGCTAATCCCTGTTCTTCTCGTATTTTTGTAAAGAGAAGAGAACTCATTCCACTACCCAAGAATGTTTTCATAATAGAAACACTATAGAAGTCTTGAGACATTTTAGAAGGAGCTTTAAAAGAATAAGCAATATAAATTTGAGAAAGTTCTTCTTTACTTTTTTCTATTTTTCTAATTTTATTATTATTATTATTATTATTAAATATAGGACTTTTAAAAGCACATTTTTTTCCTTTTCTTTCTGGGGTTAATTTTTCT
Source organism: Marinitoga aeolica (assembly GCF_029910535.1). Lineage (NCBI taxonomy): Bacteria > Thermotogati > Thermotogota > Thermotogae > Petrotogales > Petrotogaceae > Marinitoga > Marinitoga aeolica. The sequence continues at coordinate 889,190 of NZ_CP069362.1, read as the reverse complement.
ATATCCAATAAAAGACTTTCTAAATCCTTTTCTGGGCCAACAATAGTTAAAACAATATTTTTTGGAGTATATTTTTCTAAGTAATATTCTTTTAATTTTAAAGAATTTAATTTTGATACACTTTCTTTAGTTCCTAATACAGGAAATGCAAATTCGTTGGAAAACATTATTTTATGTAGTTGTTCAAATGTATTTTCCACAGGTTCATCTTCATACATTGCAATTTCATCTAAAACGATTTTTTTCTCTTTTTCTATATCTTCTTCATTAAATTCGGCATTAAATATGATATCCATTATAATTTCCACGCCAACTTTTGCAGCAATTAACGGGACTTTAGCATAATATGCTGTTAAATTTTTGCCAGTAAATGCATTTAATGACCCACCGAATTCTTCGATGGGTCTTTTTATTTCTTCCATATTTCTATTATATGTACCTCTAAATACAGAATGTTCTATTAGATGGGATATTCCCATCAATTCTTGGGGTTCATGAGCTGAACCAGCCCTGACTGCAGCTATAATAGATACACTTCTTACATTATTTCGGGGTACGAGTAATATATCCAGACCGTTAGAAAGTGATCTTTTTTTAATCATTTTTTCCCTCCGTTTTTGGAGTTTCAGATGTTTTATGATGTCTATTATTACTTCTTCGTGGAGCTGTTTTTTCACCAAATTTTTTCAATTGTATTCTTCCGTTATCATCTATACTGATTATTTCTACTTTCATTATATCGCCGATTTTAATATTTTTTAATATATCTTTAGCGTCTTTTCCTAAATTTGACATATGTAATAATCCTAATTTACCAGGAATTATCTCAACGAATAATCCATAATTTTCAATTCTTGAAACCTTTCCATCAAAAACTTCTCCTTCTTTTACTTCTTTTATTAAATTCTGTATATAATTTATAGCTTCGTCAATATTATGGATATTATGTCCACTAACTTTTGCTAATCCTGTTTCATCATCTATTGATACTTCGACATCATAATCCTTATGAATTCCTTTAATAATTCTACCGCCTGGTCCAATTACTTCAGAGATTTTATCTAAAGGAATTTTTGTTGTTTTAATTAGCGGAGCATATGGCGATAATTCTTTTCTTGGCTCAGAAATAGTATCATACATTAAATTTAATATATGCAATCTAGCTTTTTTTGCCCTTTCTAATGCTTCTCTTAAAACCTCTTCTGTTACTCCAGCTACTTTAACATCCATCTGGAATGCGGTAATTCCATCTCTTGTTCCTGTAACTTTAAAATCCATGTCTCCAAGATGATCTTCCATACCAAGAATATCGGTTAAAACAACAAATTTATCTTCTTCGAATATCAATCCCATTGCAACACCAGCAACGTGCTTTGGCATTGGAACACCTGCATCCATTAAAGCAAGTGAACCCGAACAAACTGTAGCCATTGAAGACGAACCATTTGATTCTAAAATTTCAGAAACAACTCTAATAATATATGGGAATTCTTCTTCAGATGGAATAAGATTTTTTAAAGCTCTTTCAGCAAGATGACCGTGACCAATTTCACGTCTGCTTAATCTCAAACCTTTAACTTCGCCAGTAGAAAATGGTGGGAAATTATAGTGTAGCATAAACCTTCTTTCGCCTTCTTCAAAGACAGTATCAATAATTTGCACATCCATAGGTTCTCCGAGAGTTACTACACCTAAACTTTGAGTTTCACCTCTTGTAAATAATGCAGAACCGTGTGTTTTTTCAAATAATCCAATCTCACATGTTATAGGTCTTATTTCATCGATTTTTCTACCATCAGCTCTGGTATTTTCTTCAATGATCATTCTTCTCATTAATTTTTTAATTCTATCATCAAAAGATTCAAGAATAAATTTTTTATACTTTTCATATGTTTCATTATCCCATTTTTCAACATATTCACTTTGAAACTTTTCTAACAATTCTTTTCTATATGAATCAATAGCTTCATCTCTATTTTTTTTACCTTTTACTAATATTTTCTTTTTTAATTCATCATCATCAATTAATTTTTCAAAATCTTCAACAAAACCTTCTGGTATTTCTGGTGGGGTAACTTCCCATTTTTCTATTTCAAATTCAGATATAACCTTTTCTTGAAATTCAATGACCTGTTTTATAGCATCATGAGCAAATAATAAAGCTTTAACCATTTCTTCTTCCGAAACTTCCAATGATTCCCCTTCAACCATAGTAATAGCTTCTTTAGTTCCAGCTACAACAATATCCATTTTACTTTTTTTCAATTCTTCTTGCGTTGGGAAAATGATAAATTTACCATCGACATATCCCAGCCTTACTCCAGCAACCATTCCATCGAATGGAATTGGGGATAAATTTAATGCAAAAGAAGCACCTGTAATTCCCCAGGTTTCTATACTATCATCATTATCCATGGAAAATGCAGTAACAATAACCTGTATATCATTATGAAAATCTTTAGGGAATAAAGGTCTTATAGGTCTATCAATAAGTCTTGAAGATAAAATAGCTTCACTGCTGGGTCTTCCTTCTCTTTTTAAGAATCCACCAGGTATTTTCCCAACAGCATAGAATTTTTCTTGAAATTCAACAGTCAATGGAAGAAAATCTATTCCTTCTTTAGCTTCTTTTGAAGCTGTTGCAGTTATTAAAATGGCTGATTTACCATATTTTAACAAAACAGAACCATGTGCCTGTTTTGCCATCTTTCCATGTTCGATAATCAATTTTCTACCAAAAATTTCAGTTTCCCATACTTTCATCTATATCACCCCTTTTAAATATAATTATAACATAAAATGGGCAAATTCATAAAATTATAACTTATATGTAAAAAGAAAAATCCCTGACAATCAGGGATTTTATCATAAATCATTATATTTTAAATTGATTTAATTTTTCATTTAGTTGATCAACTAACTTTTCTAATTCTTCAGCTTTTTCATTTACATTTCCAATTTCTTTACTCTCTTCTTCTATTTCTTTTGTTATTTCTGTTATTTCATTTGATATTTCCAATATCATCTGCGCCGTTTTGTCACTTGCTGCTGCCATCTCTTCTGTTGATGCGCTTTGTTCTTCTGCACTTGCTGTTAATCCTTCTATTCTTTGATTTATATTTTCTACCCTTTCCAATATCTTTTGGAATTTTTCTTTTATTTCATCTGCATTGCTTTCTACTTCGTTTATTACTTTCACTGTATCTTCTGTTGCCTTATTTGCATTTTGAGCTCCTTCTTTGATTTCTGTTAATATTTGAGCTATTTGTTCCGTTGCTTTTTTACTTTCTTCTGCTAACTTCCTTATTTCATCTGCTACTACTGCAAATCCTTTTCCTGCTTCTCCTGCTCTTGCTGCTTCTATCGCTGCATTTAATGCTAACAAATTTGTTTGTTCTGTTATATTTGTTATTGTTTCCACTATTTCTCCTATGTTCTTGGCTTTTTCTGCCAATACCTCTACCGTCTTTTCTGTTTCTTTTGATTTTTCTACTGCACTTTCTATTATTTTTGTTATTTCTGTTATTGATTTTTCCCCTTCTTCTGTCAATTGTGTCGTTTCATTTACTTCTTGCGCTATTTCTACTGCATTTGCTGATACACTTTGTGCTGCTGTGGATACTTCACTTACCCCTGATGTTAATTCTTCTGTTGTTGCTGCCGCGTTTTCTGCATTATCTTCTATTACTCTTGCTTTCTCTAATACATCTTCATTTGCTCCCATTGTTTTCTCTGAGATCGTTGTTAATATTTCTGACGAACTTTCTATCTTTTTACCTGCCTCTAATAACCATTTTACTGTTTCGCTAAGATTATTTGCCATATTTCGTAATGAGTTTGCTATCATCGCTGTTTCATCTTTCCCTTTTGATTCAAACTTTACTGTGAAATCTCCTGTTGCAAATTTATCTACTTTTTTACTTAATTCTATTAATGGCTTTGATATCCTTTTTGAGAAGAATAATGATATTATTATTGATATAAACAATATAATAAATGATGTTATTATGAGAATATTTTTAATTTTTTTAGATGATTGAAAAGCTTCGCTTATTGAAACTTCTGAAACGAATGCCCAATTTATTTCTGCAAATTTAAAAGGAGCATATGCTGCTAATACTTTTTCGCCTTTAAAATTTGTTGATATTTTCCAACCAGTCTTTCCGTTCAAAGCTTTGTCTACATAATCTGTTTCTACTTTTTGTTTTAATATTGTTTCTTGATCTGGTAAATTACTTCTCATTATTTTATCCGTGCTTACTATGTATGTTTTTCCCGTTTGTCCCATACCGCTTTTATCTTGCAAGATATCATTTATTTTTGATAAAGATATTCTTAATACAATATAACCATATAATCCGAAATCTTTATCCTCTACTTTAATACCTGCAAAAAAACCAGGTTCTCCAAAATAATTTTCTATTTCTGAAAAGTGTACATTATTATCATTTTTTTCTTTTAAGAGTTTATAGAGTTTAGATAGAGTTGTATTTTCTTTATTTAAATCTGTGGCAAAATCATTATATTTACTAACTGAATAGACCACAATACCATCTGGAGAAATTAATAACATATCTTTATATCCTTTAATATTTATAAAATCCCTAAAATCAGCCTGTAATTCAGAATGTAGCACGCTATAATCATAAAAAGTACTCATAATTTTATCATCAAAATTATCTTTTTTAAAATTTTCATCATAATAGTAATCATATAATTGTGATTTATCTTTATATGGATTATTTTCTATGTAAATACTTCTAAGTGTTGAAAGAATTGTATCCATCTTCATAGAGGATTGAAAATCTTCTAATAAATTTGAGGAAGTAAAGAATGCATCCTTTATTTTTTCAAAATTTTTAATGTACATTAGGTCAGAATCTGTTTCCTTTAATAAATTATCTATAAAATCCATTTTTAGGTTTCGAGCTACAATTAGTTTTGCTAAAAAGCTGTTTTTGAGCGAAGTTTGTGAATTTGAAACACTTATTGTAAAAAAAGATGCTAATGCAATCAAAAGAATTGTTACAAAAAGAATAATGATTTTTCCTTGAAGTTTCATTATCTTACCTCCATTTTTAATTTCTTATTAATTATTATATCACGTGATATATTAATTTTCAAATGTAATCACATAATTAGTAGATTTTCATATCTGTCTTTTTTGATATTATAGATATTATTAAGAGAATAGCTTGTTATTGTGTGTTATAATGTTATTAACAAATAAAAAATAAAAGGTGAAAACGATGAATAGAAAAATAAAAAATATTTTTAGGGATCCTGCAAATAGATTTTTACTATTTATATTAATTTTTATAATATTAATAGGATTATTGCTATATATTGCTGAGTTTGGGAAGAATCCTAAAATTCAAAGTTTGTTTGATGCTTTCTGGTGGTTAATTGTAACAATAGCTACAGTAGGTTATGGAGATATAGTTCCAGAAACATTTGCAGGAAGAATTATAGGGATAATAATTATTATTGCAGGTGTAACCTTATTTTCTCTTATTTCTGGTAGTATAGCGTCTCTTTTGGTTGAATGGCGTATTAAAGAAAGAAAGGGGCTTGGAAAAGTGAAATTTAAAAATCATTTAGTAATATTAGGTTGGAATAGTCATTTAGAAAAAACGCTAGAAGCAATGGGAAAATTTATAAAGCTTGAAGATTATAGTTTTGTTTTAGTTAATCAAGCAGATGAAGAAGATTATGAAAATTTTAAATCCAAATTTCCAGAATTAAATATTAAATTTATACATGGCGATTTTACTAAAGAAAATGTTTTAAAAAGAGCAAATATTTCACATGCAAAATATATAATTATCTTATCTGATACATATGGTGGCAGAAGCCTGGAAGAATGCGATGAAAGAACATTAATTAGCATATTATTAATCAGAACATTAAACAATGATGCAAAAATATTTGCAGAAGTTATAAAAGAAGAAAAGGCTAAATATATTTTAAGAGCTGGAGCGGACGATATTATATTAGGAAATGAATTTAATTCTATTTTATTATCTGCAGCTCTTCTATCTCCGGCATATCATATGTTATTGAGAGAAATAGCATCTTTAGAAAATATGCGAGTAAAATTAATATCATTGCCTAAAAACTATATAGGAAAGACTTTTAAGGAGATTTTTGATTATTTTAAAAAAGAAGAAAATTCTCTTGTTATAGGACTTGTAAGTATGAAAAAAGAATTTACTATAAACGATTTTTTATCTTCCGATAATTCTATTGATAATTTTATAAGGCAAAAATTTGAAGAAGCGGAAGAAGATTTTTTTGAGGAAGGGAAAAAGGAAAATTATGAATTAAATTTAAATCCTGGAGATGATTATATTATTACAGAAAACGATGCATATGTTTTTCTTATCAAGTAGGTGGTAATTATGGAAGAATTTTTAAAAAATATATCTTTATTTAAAAATTTAAATGATGAACAGTTATCACAAATTTCACAAATTTTAAAACCTGTAAATTATAAAGCAGGTGAAATAATAGTTATTGAGGGACAAAAAGGAGATACAATGTATATTTTTAAAAAAGGCAAGGTCCAAATTAGCCATCAGTTAACTCTTAAAATAGGATCTCATCATTGGGAAGAAGGAGAAAAATCCATGGCAATATTGGATGCAGAAAAAATTAGTTTTTTTGGAGAAATGTCATTAGTAACAGGTTCTCCACGTTCTGCTACTATTAAGGCGCTTAGTGAATGTGAATTATATGAAATTTCAAAAAAAGATTTTGAAAAACTTGCAGAGAAAAGGCCAGATATAGGTTATAAAATAATGAAAGAAATAGCCGCAACATTAAGCCATAGGATAGAAGGTCTTAATGAGAATATATTAAAACTAACAACAGCATTAAGTATAGCTCTTTCAAAAAAGAAAAAATGAACATTTGTTCCTAAGGTTAGATATTTTTTAGAAAATGTTGTGTCAATAAACTTAAATAAGTGCTAAATGCACTTATTTAAGCATTTTTCTGAAAATATAGTTTACTACAACCTGAATGGCTTTTTCATTAAAACCGCCTTCAGGAATAATAATATCAGCATATTTTTTTGTTGGTTCAACATATGCATCATGCATGGGTTTTACTGTGTTAGTATATTGTTGAATAACTGATTCTAAACTCCTACCTCTTTCTTTTATATCTCTTTCAAGTCTTCTAATAAATCTTATATCATTTTCTGTATCAACATAAATAGCCAGGTCATATAATTTCCTTAATTCCTCATAATACAATGCAAAAATACCCTCAACTATAATTATTGGTTTTGGTTCAAATTTTGTTGCGCCAACTCTAGTAAATTGTGAAAAGTCATATTCTGGTAGGTCGATTGTATTTCCTTTTTTTAGATCACTTAAATGTTTAAACATTAATTCATTTTCAATCATAGCAGGATGATCATAATTATGTTGTTTTCTTTCCTCAAGAGTTTCATGGCTGAGATCTCTATAATAATTATCCATAGGTAATATTTCGCAATTTTGTGTTCCAAGCGTTTCTCGTATTTTATAAGCTACAGTTGTTTTACCTGAACCAGTTCCACCAGCAATTCCTATAACATACATTAATAACACTCCCTATTTATTAGATTTTTTAAAGTTAAATTTAAAACCAAGAATCATATAAATAAGAGAAAAAGCAGCAATGGTTGCTAATTCGACGGTACTAATATTAATATTTTGTTTTAACAATGTATTTTCTCCTATTTTTAAAGATAACGAATTTTCTAATGCAAAAACAGAAAAAAATGCAGATATTGTTGAAGCGATTAAAATAGTCAAAATAGTTACAACATTGTCAAAACTTTTTGTAATTATAATAGACATGATTAAGCCAAAAATTATAGAAAAAATCCAGGGGATATATGATTGATTAATATTTTTCAGAAAATCAAGTTTAGTAAAAATCTCAGGATAAAATTTTAATATAATGCCAGAAATTTCAAACCCAACAATTCCTCCTAATATAAAACCTGCGATTTGTGCAGAAGATTTAAACAAAGAATAGGTTAAAATACCTATGACAATTGAAAAAATAAAAAGTGATATGCTTTGATAATTTTTCACTTGATTTAAAAGCTCCTTTGCAAATTCAAACTGTAATAGATATGGAATTATAAAAACATAACTACTTATAAATCCTAATATAAAAAATATCACCTTTGAAACTTTTCTTGCAAATAAAACTGCTATTAAAGAAACTGGCAAAATAATATACCAAGAATCAGAAAACGAATATAACGTTTTTATAGTGTCCGAATTTTGCTGTATAATATTTGAAATAGTCGAAGCAATAGTCTCTTCCATTTTTCCCCTCCTAACAGCATATAATATATATTGCTATTATATCATAGACAATAGAATTATAAAAATAATTTATAAATTGCCACAAAACAATAAAAAGTGTTATAATTAATATAGAAAAAACAAAGGAGGTTATAACATGGAAAATCCCTTAATTGCAGCAATGATTCAATTCGCTATTTTAGGAACAGCAGGAGAAATAGTAGCAAAACTGCTAACAAAAAGCAAAATATCTATATTTAAAATTATTTATTCTGCATTTGTATGGGCAATTTTAGGAGTAGTTATAAAGTTTGCATTTACCGGTTTTAATGGGTTTGTAAATGAATTAGTGAATCATCATTATTTGCCATCAGGTAAGATATATCAAGCATTTTTTAAATCGCTATTTACAAATGCATTTTTTGGTCCATGGTTGGTTATTATACATAGATTCCTGGAAAATATATCTAAATTGAAAGTTCCAACTGAAGGTTTAAAAGGAGCATTACTTACCTTGTTATGGTTTTGGGTTCCAGCACATACAATCACATTTTCTTTGCCAGTTGAATGGCAAATTACACTTGCGGCTGTTTGGAGTTTTGTACTTGGATTAATTTTGGGGATATTTTCGAATTTGAAAAAGACAAAGGGAGAGGAAAATGCCTAAGATTTTAGTAATTGAGGATGATAAAGTATTAAACAAAACAATGTGTGATTTTTTAAATAAATTTAATTATAAAACAATTTGTGCAATGAGAGGATTAGAGGGATTGGATTTGGCAAAGGATGAAAATCCTGATGTAATAATTTTAGATTTGAGATTACCCGATGTAAATGGAATGGATTTAATAGAGAGATTGAAAAATTATACCAGTGAAATAATAATTATTACAGCACATGGAGATATTGCAGATGCAGTAAAAGCTACTAAGTTAGGAGTTTATAATTTTCTTGAAAAACCAGTAGATTTAAAAGTATTGATTAATGAAGTTAATAGGGTTTTTGAAACTGTTAATTTAAAAAAAGAGATAAGAAAGTTAAGAGAAAAATTAAATGAATATCCTGAAATAATAGGTAAATCGCACTTTATTGAACAAATTAAAGAAAAGATAAATTTAATTGCAAAAAAAAATATACCTGTTTTGATAACTGGAGAGAGTGGGACAGGAAAGGATATAATAGCTCAATCTATTCATAGAGTTAGTGGAAGAGAAAAATTTATTGCTGTGAATTGTGGAGCTATCCCACCAGAATTATTTGAAAGTGAATTATTTGGATATGAAAAAGGGGCCTTTACTGGGGCGGAACAATCTAAACCTGGAAAGTTTGAAATGGCAAATAATGGCACTTTATTTTTAGATGAAATAGGTGAGTTGCCGAAAAACATGCAGGTAAAGCTATTAAGAGTATTGGAAAATAAAGAAGTGGAAAGAATAGGTTCAACAAAAACAAAAAAAATAAATGTTAGAATAATCGCAGCTACAAATAGAGATTTAAAAGAAATGGTTGAAAAAGGGAATTTTAGAGAGGATCTTTATTTCAGATTATCAGTTTTTCAAATAAATGTTGAACCTCTCAGAAATCATAAAGAAGATATTCCGCAGCTTGTTAATTTTTTCATTCACGAAGCTAATGAAGAATTTGGAACAAATATAAAAGGAATAAATCCAGATGCTCTTGATCTTCTTATAAAACATAATTGGCCCGGAAATGTTAGAGAATTAAAGAACGTTATTTACTCGATGGTGGCTATTGCAACAAAGGATATTTTAGATAAAACAATTATTCCTGAAAATATAAAAGATTCAGAAGGATTGGAATATATAAAAATACCACTTGGATTAACTTTGGAAGAAGTTGAAAAAAGATATATATTAAAAACATTAGAATTTACAAAAAATAATAAAACTCAAGCAGCAAATATTTTAGGTGTGGCGAAAATGACATTATTTTCAAAATTGAAAAAGTGGGAAATTAATTGATTGGGGGGAGAAAAATGCCAGAAGAAAAAAAAGAGCAAGAAGAAATAGATTTAGGGGAATTGCTAAATGATACAGAAGAAATTAACAAATTAATGGATTTGGATTCTCTTGAAGCATCTAATGAATCTGGTTTAGAAAGTCTTGAAGAAAAGAAAATTAATGAACAAATTATGGATTTAGATGATTTAGGAATGGTCGAATCAGAAGAACCAGATGTTGCAGATGTGGAGAAGTTAGCTGAAGAGTTGGAAAAAAAGATAAGTGAAGGAACAGCAAAAATTGATGAAGAAATACCTGAAATAAATTTAGAAGAATCTAAGGTAGAAGAAACAAAGAATGAAGAAAAAACGGAAGAAATACCAGAATTAGAGGTAGAAGAAGAAATGCCGGAATTGAATATAGAATCTGAAAAATCAATAAAAGACGAAAATAACGAAGAGATAAAAGTAGAAGAAACGAAAAATGAAGAAAAAGCAGAAGAAATACCAGAATTGGAAATAGAAGAAGAAATACCGGAGTTAGATATAGAAGAAGAGCAAGAAATATTAAATGATGAAGTTGAACCACAAATTTCAGAAAATTATGTATCAGAGGAAATAAATGTAGAAAATATTGAAAATAAAGAAGAATTAGAACAGAAAGTAGAAGAAAAAATAATAATGCCAGAATTAGAAATATCCAATTTAAATCTAGAAAATAAAATGAATTCATTAGAATCAAGATTGAATACAAAATTAGAAGAGTATGAAAAAGAAATAGCAGAATTAAAAAAACAAAATAAAGCCTTAGAAAAAGAATTAAAGCATTATGATTCAAAAATTAAAATGGTTGAAGAAGGAATTGTTGTATTATTAAAGAATTTAATATCAATATCTTTAGGTGATACCAGTTCGGTATTAAATTCTATATTAGAAATTAAATCATATATTTCATCATCTAAAAATAATCTTATTTCATTAATAAACTTAGTAGAAAAGTTAAAAGAAAAAATTCCCGAAGAAAATTATTATGCAATTTATTATATTATGGGCAATTTAAATGCAGAATTAGGTAAGTATAGTGAAGCAGAAAAATCATATTTAAGAGCTTTGCATATTTGTGAAAATAATAAATCTCTGGATATGCAATTTAATGCATCAGTAATTCAAAATAATTTGGGGACAATGTATGTAGAAATTAATAAAAAAGATCTTGCTAGAAAATATTTTGAATCATCTTTAGAAATTAGAAAAAAATTAAAAGAGAAAGCAAATGGTAAATATGATTTACAACTTTTTTATTCTTTAAATAATCTTGGAAGTTTGGAAATGAATTCTGGGAATTTGGAGAAGGCAGAAAAATATTTGAAAGAAGCATATGAAATTTTGGAAAATTTAGAAGTTTCAAAAGAAGATAAGGCTATGATTTTATTTAATCTTGGAAATTTATATGGTGAAAAAGTGGATAATGAAAAAGCAAAAGAGTATTTTGAAAAATCATATGAAATATATAAAGAACTATATTTAAAAAACCCTATAAAATATGAGAAAAAATTTAAAAATGTTATAAATATATTGGCAAATTATTATTCAGAAGACCCTCAAAAGTATAATTCTTTAATAGAAGAATTAGAAAATATGTGAGGTGTTTTAAATGGCTGAAATGACTATTAAAATCGATGAAGCCTTTATAAATGGTCTTGTTGATAAATTAATTGAAGAAAACACATCTATAAAAGGATTAAAAAATTTAAATATAGAGATGAAAAATGATGGTATACATTTTCAAATAGAGGTAAATATATTTAATAAAGATGTAGTTTTTGATTCTCTTATTGAATTAAAAGAAAAACCATCATCTTTAGCTACTGGTATATTAAAATTTAACTTATCAGGAGATGATGGAGTAAGAAAAATACTGGAAGGAGTTTTTTCAATAATATCGAAATTTATAGATGGTTTTGAAGCAAATGATAATGAAATAGGTATAAACTTATCAAAAATACAATATTCTGAAAACCTCAAACCATTATTCCAATCATTAATCTTAGAAAATTTTGAAGTTAAAAATAAAGAATTCCTTTTAACATTAAAATATAAGGAGTAGATATTTTGGAAATAATCATAGACAAAGATTTCATTATGGATATTCTAAATGGAATAATAAAATTTTCTTCATCAGAATTTTTAAGAAAAATTTTTAATTTATCTACAAAAATAAACTTTGTAGATAATATGATTATTATAAGGGTGTTATTGTTTAAATATACAATTAAAATAGCGGGAACTCCAGAAACAGTATCTGGAATATATACATTTGAACATAATTTACCAATTAATTTTATCAATCAAGAAAAAATCCCGAAATATTTAAAAATTGATAAGAATAGATTATATCTATATATTCCAGAAAATATTTTTTCTAAAAATATTCTTTTAAAAAAATTTATATTTGAATCAAACAAAATTCATGTTATTTTATCTGTTTAATATTATTCTAAGGATTATCAGGAGGGGTAGGATGACAAAGAAAGAAAAAAGTTGGGTGATGTATGATTGGGCTAATTCTGCTTATACTTTGATTGTGACTACTGCGGTTCTACCAATATTTTTTAAAGAAGTTGCAGCAAGAAATATTGAAGGATATCTTTCTACGGCTTATTGGGGATATGGTAATACAATAGCTACAATAATTGTTGCGTTATTAGCACCTATTCTTGGAACAATTGCCGATTATAAAAATGTAAAAAAAAGATTTCTAACTTTTTTTTGGTTATTAGGGGTAATATCAACATTTTTATTGGCTACCATAGGAGAAGGAGATTGGCTCCAATGCTTAATCATTTATATATTTTCTGCTATAGGCTTTGCTGGAGCTAACATATTTTATGATTCTATGATAGTTGATGTCACAACTGATGAAAAAATGGATTGGATTTCAGCAAGCGGTTTTGCTTGGGGATATATTGGTAGTACAATTCCTTTTATAATAAGTATGGCTATTATTATGAAACCTGGTATTGTAGGTCTTTCTAATTCCCTAATAGCAACGCGTTTAGCTTTTATAATTACTGCATTATGGTGGGCAATTTTTACTATTCCACTACTAAAAAATGTTCATCAAGAACATTATATTAAAAAATCCCAAACGCCTATTAAGGATAGTTTTGAAAGGCTTGTAAATACATTTAAAGAGATAAAAAAATATAATAATATCTTTTTATTTTTATTGGCTTACTTCTTTTATATAGATGGAGTAGGAACTATAATTAAAATGGCAACAGTTTATGGTAAAGACGTGGGAATAGGTACTACGCAATTGTTATTAGCCCTATTTGCAACTCAGGTTGTAGCTTTTCCATTTGCATTAATATATGGTAAATTAGCTCAAAAATGGAATGTAAAACGTATGTTGTTTATTGGAATAGCAGTATATACATTTATTACGATGTATGGATATTTTCTTAAAACAGCTGTGGATTTTTGGATTTTAGCAATGCTTGTTGCAACATCTCAAGGTGGTATTCAAGCTTTAAGTAGATCAATGTATGGCAAATTAATTCCAAAAAACAAATCTGCTGAATTTTTTGGATTTTATAATATTTTTGGAAAATTTGCAGCTATAATAGGTCCATTTTTAGTAGGTTTCTTTTCTCAAATTACTAAAAATTCAAGATTTGGCGTTTTAAGTGTAGCTATATTATTTATTGTTGGTGCATTATTATTAATAAAAGTTGATGAAGCTAAATAGGTGATGCTTTGCATCACCTATTATTTTTCTTTAAATTTGGCTAAAATTATGGATTATATCCGTATAGATACAATAATATTGAGTATGCTCGTTTATGTATGAGTATGTTTGAGTATGCGTATTTGACTATATGAAAAAAATTTCATAAAATTAATATGTAGATATTTACATTTTTCATACTGAAAAATGAAAAAAACAAAACTTTTTTGTTAGCAAAATCACAATAAAATTAATATTCTTTAAAGGAGGCGTTACTATGTATAGAGTAGCATTATGGGGTTTTGGCGCAATGGGTAGTGGCATAGCAAGAAATATTTTATCCAAGTATGAATTAGAATTAGTTGGAGTTCATGATACAAGATATGTTGGAAAAGATGTTGGAGAATTATTAGAAATAGGGGAAATCGGCTTAAAGGTTTATGATTCACCAGAAAGAATGTTAGATGAAACTAATCCAGATTTAGTAGTAATCGCAACAAATTCATTCGTTGAAGTTGTAAAAGAACAAATTATTACAGCCGTAAAAAAACATATTAACGTTATAACGATTGCAGAAGAAATGTCTTATCCTTTCTATACTCATCCAGATGAAGCGGAAGAAATGGATAGCATTGCAAGAAGATATGGGGTTTCGATTTTAGGAACAGGGATTAATCCGGGTTTTGTATTGGATACATTGATTTTAGCATTATCAGGAGCAGCATTGAACGTAGAACAGATAAAAGCTGCAAGAATTAATGACTTATCTCCATTTGGACCTACAGTTATGGAAACACAAGGTGTAGGAACAACAGTAGAAGAATTTGAAGAAGGATTAAAATCAGGAAAAATTGTTGGACACATTGGATTTGAACAATCTATTTATATGATTGCTGATGCTTTAGGATGGAATATTGATAAAATTGAGCAAACCAGAGAGCCAATAGTTTCAAATGTTTTAAGAGAAACAAAATATGTAAGAGTTGAACCAGGAATGGTTGCTGGATGTAATCACATAGCAAGAGCATATATGAATGGAAAATTGGTTATTGAATTAAAACATCCACAACAAGTAAGACCTGAATTGGAAAATGTAGATACAGGAGATTATATAGAAATTATAGGAGATCCTAATTTAAATTTATCTATTAAACCAGAAATTCCAGGCGGAAAAGGAACAATCGCTGTTGCAACAAATATGATTCCTTCAGTAATAGAAGCAGAGTCAGGGTTATTATCAATGGCAGATTTACCAGTTCCAAGAGCATTAATAGGAGATTTAACTGTATAGGAGATGATGAAATGATTGCAAAAAAAGGCGATTGGGTTCAAATATATTTTATAGGATTAAATCCAGAACAAAGAGCAAGTAATCTTCCAGAGGACACTAGACGTGTTCCTCTGGAAATTCGTATAAAAGGATTTCTATTAAATGATGAAGCAAAAATAGGTGATACTGTAAAAATAGAAACTCCAGTAGGAAGAGAAGTGGAAGGGAAATTAGAAGAAATATATCCAGAATATAAGCATAATTTTGGAAAACCTGTAATTGAATTGCTTCAAGTTGGAAAACAATTAAGGGAAATGATCGAAGGTGATCAAGAATGAGAGATATGAGTTATGATGCGGTAATGTCAAGAAAAAATGAAATAATGAAGAAATCTGTAGGCGTTGATTATACCAAATATGAAGTTGAAGGGATAGCTTTTGATTATGAAGAAATGATGAAAGATGCAGGATATACCATAGATGAAATAAGAAAAATACAACTTGAAACTGGTGTTGGAAATACACCTTTAGTTGAATTAAAAAATATAAATAAATTGATTAAAAAAATATCACCAAAAGGAAAAGGTGCAAGGATTTTTGTAAAAGATGAAGCTACTAATCCTTCTGGATCATTTAAAGACAGAAGAGCATCTGTAAGTGCATATAGAGCAAAAATACAAGGATATAAGGGTGTAATGGCAGCAACTAGCGGAAATTATGGAGCTGCTGTTGCTTCTCAAGCATCTAAAAGGGGTTTGAGATCAATTATCGTTCAAGAATGTTTTGATAGTAAAGGGGTTGGACAACCAGAAATTTTAGAAAAAGCTAGAGCTTGTGAAGCATATGGCGCTGAAGTTGTTCAATTAAGTGTTGGACCTGAATTATTCTACTATTTCTTAGTTTTACTTGAAGAAACAGGTTATTTTAATGCTTCATTATACACTCCTTTTGGTATTGCTGGTGTAGAAACACTAGGATATGAGATTGCAGAACAATCTATGAATCAATTCGGAAAATATCCAGATGCAGTAGTTATCACACATGCTGGTGGTGGAAATTTAACAGGAACCGCTAGAGGTTTGAAAAAAGTAGGAGCTGTTAATACAAAAATAATTGGTGCAAGTGTTGATTTACACGGATTGCATATGGCATCAGATAATGACTTTAATAAAAAATCATTCACTACTGGACATACTGGTTTTGGGATTCCTTTTGCAACTTTCCCAGATAGATCAGATGTTCCAAGAAATGCAGCAAGACCATTAAGATATATGGATGAATATGTTTTAGTTACTCAAGGTGAAGTTTTCTATATAACTGAAATGTTGGCTAATATTGAAGGTATGCAAAGAGGACCTGCTGGAAATACTTCTTTAGCTGCAGCATTTGCTTTAGCTATGGAAATGGATGAAGATCAAATAATTGTTGTTAATGAGACAGAATACACTGGTGCAGGTAAATTACCTTCAGCACAATTAACCTTTGCAAAAGAAAATGGTATAGAAATAAAATTCGGTGATCCTATAAAAGAAGATATCCCTGGGAAAAATATAGTATTACCTGATCATCCATCAAAAGTTGGAGTAATAAAATATCCATTAGAAAAATTAAGAAAATCATATATAAAAGAATTGAAAAAAAGATATGGAAAAACAGAATTTTCTGAAAAAGAATTAAAGTTTATTGCTGAAGATTTAAGAATATCAACTGAAGAAGTTAAAAAGTTGATTGAGGAGGTATTATAATGGAACCAAGAAAATCAGATTTTGAAGAGAGAGCTAAACATTTGATGAATATGACAGATGAAGAATTAGATAAATATTTCTGGGATTTAGTTGAAAAGATTGTAGATCCTTTGATTGATTTAGCTTCCACACATACATCCCCATCAATTGAAAGATCTGTTTTACTTAGGATGGGATTCAACAGTATGGAAGCTAAAGCATTAGTTGATAAATTCTTTGAAAAACATATATTAGGAAAAGGTGCAGGTAATATTGTATATACTATAGCTAAAGAACATAATATAGATTATATACAAGCAGGAAGAGATTTAATTGCAGGAAAATATTGGGATGATGTGGATAGAATTTTTGTTCACGGAGGCGATAACAAATGAAATTAGAGCCAAACAAAAAATTGAATGTTGAAGAAATATTAAAAGATTTAGATAAATATAGACCAAAAAGAAAAGGATGGACATGGAGAGAAAAATTACCTCCAAAGACAAAAATAGGAGATTTTGAATATTATGAAGTAAGTAAACCATTAAAAAACTTTGTTGCATTACCTGCAGCACATTATTTTAAAAATATAGATCCTCAACCACAAGAAGTCATTACTTCAGAAATTGCTTCTGGTAGATTTGAGGAAGATATAAGAAGAATGAGAATGGCTGCATGGCATGGTGCAGACCATATTATGGTTATTAGAACATTAGGACAAAGTCATATGGACGGTTTAATTGAAGGAACACCAGAAGGTATAGGTGGTATCCCTATAACAAGAAAACAATTAAGAGCTTCAAGAAAGGCTCTTGATTTAATAGAAGAAGAAGTAGGAAGACCTATTAATTTCCATAGTTATGTTTCAGGTGTAGCTGGTCCTGAAGTAGCTGTATTATTTGCTGAAGAAGGTGTAAATGGAGCTCATCAAGATCCTCAATATAACGTGTTATATAGAGGAATTAATATGATTAGATCATTTGTTGATGCTGCTGTAGCAAAAAAGATTATGGCATCAGCAAACATGCTACAAATTGATGGTGCTCATAATGCTAATGCATCAGCTAAATTTGCATGGAAGGTTATGCCAGAATTATTAGTACAACATGCTATTAATTCATTATATTCAGTAAAAGCTGGAATGAAAAAAGAAAATATAGCATTATCTACAGTTCCACCAATAGTTTCACCAACTCCAGAATTTAGATTAAACTTTGTATATGCATTAACAATTAGAGAATTATTCAAAGATTATAAATTCAGAGCTCAAATGAATACAAGATATATTGAATCTGACTTATTTGACGCAACGAGAATACATGTATTGGATACACTAATTTCCAGATTAACAAAAGCAGATATTCAATCAACCATTACTCCAGATGAAGGAAGAAATGTTCCATGGCATATTAATTCTATTAGAGGGGTAGAAACTGCTAAACATACATTAATAGCACTTGATGGAATAAAAGAAATGGTTCAGGTAAATTGGGATAATGTAAGAGAAAAAGTAAGAGAATTAAAAATGAGAGCTATATTAATGCTTGAGGAAATAGTTGAAATGGGAGGATACTTTGAAGCAGTAGAAAATGGAATGTTTGTTGATAATGGAGAATATCCTGAAAGAATGGGCGATGGTATAGTAAGAAAGAAAGATGGCGGCATTGGAGCAGGAACAGTAGTTCCAAGAGATAAGGATTATATGGCTCCAGTTTGTCATCACTTTGGATACAACAATCTTCCAGAAGGTTTAGAAAAACCATGTGATTTAATAGGCGGATGTACATTATGTAACCCAGATAAAATACAATATATCGATGAACTTGACGAAGAAGATAACGTATATAAGAGATTGGAAAAAATTAGAGAATATAAAGAAAATAATTTAATAAAACCCGAAGTGGAATGGAGCTATGATGGATACATTCAATTAGATATGACAATTCCTGAATCTGAGGAATATGCAGAAGCTGCAGCACTTGAAATATGTAAAAGAATGGGACTTGAAGATGCACAGGTTATTTCAAAAACAGTTCTTCATCCAACAGAAGCAACATATGTTGAATTAAAAGCTAAAGTTCCATTTGCAATAAAGAAAGATGATTTGGTATTACCTAAAAAACCTGAAGTTATGTCAGATGATGAATTGTTTGATTTCTTTGCAAAACATAAAGTTAAGGTTGTAGCTGGTACAGTAGGTAATGATGAACATAATGTAGGTATAAGGGAAATATTAGATATTAAACACGGCGGTATAGAAAAATATGGAATTAAATATGAATACCTTGGCACCAGTGTTCCACCAGAAAAAATGATAGATGCTGCAATTGAATTTGGTGCTCAGGCGATACTTGCTTCAATGATTGTTACCCATAACGATGTCCATGTGGAAAATATGAAAAAATTACATCAATTAGCAATAGAAAAAGGTGTAAGGGATAAAATATTGTTAATCGTTGGTGGTACTCAATTAAATGATGATTTAGCAAAAGAAAACGGAATGGACGCAGGATTTGGAAGAGGAACAAAAGGAGCACACGTTGCAACATTTATTGCTAAAAAATTAAAAGAAAAGATGGAAGGATAATATAAAACCCCTCTATGCCCAGCGTAGAGGGGTTGTTTTGTGCTTGTTTTTGCAGTAATATCTGAAAAAACTCCGAGAATTTTATTGTACAGTTGCATTATTTCTGATAATTGAGTCATACTCTGTAAGTCTGGTATAATTTTCATAAATAGTTGTAGAACGAGTATTTTTTACTGGATATTGTAAAAGAGATAAAATGGCTCTAATTCTTCTGTTATATTCTTCTTCAGCAGCTTTCTTGGCAAGATAAGCTTCATAATCTTTTTTAACAATTCTAATGATTTCATGATAAGCTTTTTCCATTTGATCCTCTATAACTACATAAGCAAATTCTCTTACTAATGTATATATAACTTTTCCATATGAATTAATATTTGATTTTATAACTAATTGTTCTTCTGGGAGTATCGTTTTTTGATTTTCATAATACTTTACACCATTTGAAAAAATTGTTAAACTTACAAAAATTACCAAAAATACTATAAAAATACGTTTATTCATACAATCCCTCCTGATTTTTAGATTTTTATCTGGCGCCAGAAATTAATTATTATTAATTATAAAGATCTTTTACAAAATTATTAAAAAAATGAATTATTGAGAAAATGATAAAGCATAGGTGAATATATTGTTTTAGATTTTTTAAATGAATAATAATTAATTATTGCAAATATAAAGATAAATAATTTTCCATCTAACAATGTATATTGTTGATGAACAATAGCAAAAATAAATGCTGAAATAAAACAAACTATCTTATTACTTTTAAATATAATTTCCAAAAAACCTATCACTATTAATCTATATAATATTTCTTCGTATATAGGTGCCCAGGTTATAGCCATTAAATCTATTGAAGAAAAAGCATTAAAATCAAAATTTTTAATCTTTATATATATTCCAAAAAGATAAAAAATCAATATAAATAAAAGCAATTTATTTTTAAATATAATAGTGAAATTATTAAATTTAAAATAGAATTTTAATGATTTATCGCCTTTTATTTCAATATAAACTGCTATAAGATATAAAAGAAACATTATAGCCCAAAAATATGAAATACTGGAAGTAATTTCTACATAGGTTATTGCAATAATATGAAAAAATATTATTATTTTTGTTTTAAATGAGTAACTTTCTATATCATTTACCATAAACTTTCACCCTTTTTGACAATCTTTTATTTAATATTATTTTTTATATTTTATTTATAAATAATTCAATAATATTTTGTAAAAAGAAATAAAAAAAATTAAAAAATGCTATTATAGAATTTTTTTATTTTTTCATCATAATCTTTGAAGACACTATTTTTATTTATGGCGCCATAGATATTTTTATAAAGAGTAACAAAAAGATTATTAAAAAAATGTTATTATAGTATTTTTATATTCTTTTCGATTATATCAAAAAAAAAAAAAAGAAGTCAACACAAATAAAAAAATTTACCTTATATTTCCAATATTTAAATTTATAATTAATATATCAAGTGATCAAATAATAATATAAAAAAAGTGAGTTATGGTATAATTGATAAGGAATACAGTGTATTATATAACTGAAAACAAAATTGCTGAAATAAAAGAGAGGTTTCCATTATGTCTGAAATAACAAAAAAAGCACTTTCAAATTCATTGAAAAAATTGATGAAAGAAAAACCATTATCAAAAATTACAGTAAATGATGTGGTTAATGATTGTGGTGTAAACAGAAGAACATTATATTATTATTTTCACGATATATATGAATTACTTGAATGGACATTTATTACAGAAATAAAAGAGGTAATTGGCGAGAATAAAACATATAAAACATGGCAAAAAGGTTATTATTTTCTATTATTAAATAAAATCAAAAAGTAGTATTAAATGCATATAATTCAATAGATAGGAATCGACTTGAAGACCATCTTTATGATTATGTGTCAAAGCTTATATATAACGTGGTTGAAGAACTTTCAAAAAATATAGAAGTTCCGGATAAAACAAAAAATGATATTGTGAAGTTTTATGAAATAGCGCTTACTGGAGTTATTATAGATTGGATAAAAAATAAAATGATAGAAAATCCAAAAACTTTAACAGATAAACTGAGCAGGATTATAGAAGGAGATATATATAGATCGCTAAAAAAATTTGAAAAAAAAGGGCTCATGAATGAGCCCTTTAATTATAGTAATCCATCTAATGAAGTATCTTTAAGTAATTTTTTTACAAAGAATTCTCCTGGTAATGGTTTGTTGCCATATAAAGTTTTTGTTGCATTAACAACGTGTCTAATATCATATTTACTTGGATAAATTTCTGGAACCTGTTTATCGAGATTTAATAATTTGTATACAGCAATCATTGCAGATCTTACTGAATATTCTACAGTAAATACACAATCGCCTTCAATTTCAACAAATTGACCCAAGAATGCCAAATTTACACTTCCTTCTGGTACAACTTCTGGTCTGTCACCTTTAACTCTTGGCATAAATTGGCTGGTAATATGTGGCATCATTGCTGGAATAACAATTGCATCATTAACGATTTCTTCCATTAAGTCACCATCTACACCCATATGATATAATAATTCTCTTAATAATTCTTCACCTGTACATTCGCTCATCTTTTTCTTGATATAGTCACCTTCATTATCTGCAAATAAACCATATGCCCATAGTACTAATACATCATCTGGTTGATTTGCAAAGTGTGGTTGTCTACTGAGTGTGAAACTCATACCCCAGTTTGAATCTTTGATTGTTATAATTCCACCAGTTACAACTCTTCCTGAGTATGGATCTCTATTTGTTAGTTTTCTAATAATATCCGCAATTTTTGAATCTTTAAATGTTACTGTAAATGATTCCCATTTTGTTTTATCAATGTTTTTATAGAAAACTTCTGGTCTTCCAAATGCAGGATCTTTTTCTGCAATATTTTTCCATAATCTCCATACAGGACCAAGTTCTGTATTTAATTCTGGTGCTTTATCGTTGCTTCCCAATGTAGAATTTTCTGTCATAGAACCATTAATTACAAATACTAAATCATCTTTTGTAGTTTTTATATATTCTTCTTTTCCGTCTATAACTAAATGTATTCCAGTTACAACTTTTTCCTTACCATTAATTTCTATATCAAGATCTGTAACTAAAGTATTATTTTGAATTTTCACTCCATGTTCTTCTAACCATTTTACCAATGGTAAAACAAATGAATCATATTGGTTATATCTGGAGAATAAAATATTCCTTAATTCTGTCATACCTGGCAATAAATGAATAAACCTTTCCATATATCTTTTCATTTCAACAACGCTGTGCCATGGTTGAAATGCAAACATTGAACGCCATAATAACCACATATTTGTTTCAAGATAATCTGGTGTAAAGAACTGTTCTACAGTTAAATCGCCTAAATCTTCTTCTTTGGCTAAAAATAATTTTGTTAATTGTTTAATGTGATGATCTTTTAGCCCTAATGTTGAAGCATCTACTCTTTCACCTCTATTTTGAATTACTCTATTTGCAGAAACATTTGGATCCCAATCATTAATTTCTTTCATATCATCTAAAACGGTTCTTTCTGGATTTTCTAATGTTGGAATATCACCAAACAAATCCCATGTGCATTCATAATGTTCTTCCATTTCTCTACCACCACGAATGATATATCCATCTTCAAGATTTCCAGCGCCGTCTAAAGCTCCACCATTAACATTTTTTCTTTCAAATATAGTAATATTTTTTCCATCCATGTGTCCATCTCTTATTAAGAAAAATGCTGCTGCAAGTGTAGCAATTCCTGAACCAACAAGATATTCTTTTTTATTTTCTATTCCTTCAGGTTTTTTTGCATGATATTTTAATTGATAGCTGCCCATGTTATCACTCCTCTTTTAAAATTTTTTGGTAATTTTAGTATACTTCAAAATTTTCATATTGTAAATTATCAAAATGCTTTGTTTGTGCAAATTTGCAACACATTTGATGATTTGTGTATAAATATGATATTATATAATTAATAGGTGGATAGAATTTTTATATGAAGCAGGGAGGGATAAAATGAAATATATAGATAGAAAAGGAACTAATTCTATAAAGTGGGATTGGTATGAATGGAATAAAAATCTATTTTTAGATAAAGATGTTTTACCAATGTGGGTAGCAGATATGGATTTTGAAGCACCAGAAGAAGTTAAAAAAATACTTAAAGAAAGAATAGATCATGGAGCATATGGTTATACATATGAGCCTACAGATTTAAAAGATAATATTATTAACTGGTTAGAATACAAACATAATTGGAAAATAAAAAAAGAAGATATTTTACATATGCATGGTGTTATTCCACCATTAAATTTTTCAATACAATTATTCACAAATCCAGGAGATAAAATATTAATTCAAACACCAGTTTATCCACCATTTATGAGTTCAGTTGAAAAGAAAAATAGAGAATTGCTAATTAATGAATTAAATTTAAAAAACAATATATATGAAATAGATTTTGATGATTTTGAAAAAAAAGCAAAAGAGGCAAAAATGTTTATTTTATGTAGTCCGCATAATCCCATTGGAAGAGTTTGGAGTAAAGAAGAATTAAAAAAAATGGGAGAAATATGTTTAAAACATAATGTTTTAATTGTTTCCGATGAAATACATGCGGATTTAGCATTTAAAAATGTAAAACATATTCCTATTGCTTCTATTTCCGAAGATATATCCCAAAACACAATTACCTTAATGGCTCCTAGTAAAACATTTAACATAGCTGGATTTCATTATGGATTTGCAATCATATCAAATCCCAATCTAAGAAAAACATTTAAAAAAGGGATAAATAGCAGTGGTTTATATATGCATAACTTTACTGGATTAATTGCTGCTAATGCAGCTTATAAATACGGAAAAGAATGGTTAGAAGAAGTTATGAACTATATAGAAGATAATTATAACTATGTAAAAGATTTTTTTGAAAAAAACATACCAGAAGTAAAAGTAATAAAATCTGAAGGAACTTTTTTAGTATGGCTTGATTTCAGACAATTAAATTTAAGTCAAAATGAGTTAAGAGAATTATTAGAAAAAAAGGCTAAGGTTGGTTTAAATTCCGGTGGTAACTTTGGACCAGGCGGCAAAGGTTTTATGAGAATGAACATTGCAACTTCAATGGAAAATATAGAAGAAGCTTGTAAGAGAATTAAAAATGCACTCGGATAAGAGTGCTTTTTATTTTTCTTTTTTAACACTCTGGTGTTGAATTTTACAATAATAGTAAAATCCTTAAAACAATAAACTCTCTTTGAGATATCCAGATTGAAAAATTAGATATTTTTCATATTATATAAAAATTTTTATTTTTTTATCTTGTTACTTTAAATAATTATTATTTGATATATTAATTCAATATTTAATTATTGAAAAAAAATAAGTAAAATATTTAATTCGTATTGATTTTTATTATAATTATTATTATAATTATATTGAATATCAGAAAATTTTATTTGAGTATTAGAAGGTGTATTTTTATGTATTTGATTGATATTCCATATATTTCTAAATTTATATTTGTTCAAAAAGATAAAAATTTTAATACATTAAAAGAAATCCCAATTTCAAATATTTCAAAGGAAGATTTAAAAAATTCTCGTTATTATAAAATAAAGACATTTAATGATTTTGAGATTCCATTACCAATAATAAACAACAAAATTATCAAAATAAAAGATAAACTAGTATGTACAAATAAATTAATAAAAGAAATCCCACGATTAAAATATTTTTACATATCAAGTTCTCTCAAGGGAAAAGAAGAAAATATATTTTACTTGGGTACAAATAACACAATATTTATTAATTTTTCTTTTGATGGAATATATGATTTTAATACATATTATAATGTATTCTCTATATTCAAAAATGAACAAAATATAATTCTTTTATCTTATTTTAATATCTATAAATTTACTAAAAATGTTTTGGATGGTTATATTTATTTTAGATTTAATTCTCTTCATCTTACTCCAGGAATTTATTATATTGATTTTTATATAAATGGAGTCAGATATTTTTCAAAGGATATAGAATTTAAAAAATTACTGTATAACATAAAGTAATTTTACAAGGAGGTGGCTTTATGGGTATTAGAATGGATGCTATTTATGAAGGAAATGTTAGTGGTTATGGGCAAGTTAATCAAGGAAGATATGTTACGGGAGCAGAATCGTGGGAAAAACTTCAACAAAGAAATGCACAAAAAATTGAAGAATTTAACCAAAAAGGCATTGAGGGATGGAAAGAAACGGTATATGGTACGGTATCTGGTGCGATAGTTGGTGGTTTATGGGGAGCAGCTACTAGTGGAGGTCCTGGTGTAATACCGGGTATTGTTGTGGGAGGAATACAAGGTGCGATTGGAGTTGATGTTGTAGAATGGTTAAAAAAATAATTATTACATTAGCAATGGGATTTTTCCCTTATATATTTTTACTATTATCAAACATATCAAATAACTTTATTACAAGACAAAATATGCAAAATTATTTGATATCTTCTATATTATTGATTTTTTCTTATATTTTATATTCAATATTAAAAAGCAAACAACAAAATAAAATAGTAGATATTTCTTATTGTGTTGGTTTTTTCAGTATTACGTATATTCTTATTTGGCAACATTTTATAGTAGTGCTTATTTTCATTGCTGAATTAATAAGGTTATTAACAAAAAAAACTTATAAGTATTGAGAAACTACTTTTTAAATAATAAATGTTTTTTGAAATAGTCCTTTTAACTATTATAATCGAAGAAATAAAACTATAGCAGCCTAAAGCTGCTATAGCTTTATTTTTATACACTTTTTATTTATGACATTTTTAAAGCTTTCAGAAGTTCTATTCCAATCTATAATATCAACTCTGAAAGGCAAATCTGACTCCTGAAATTCCTCTTCTAATTTAAATAAAACGGACATTTTAATTTTTCCATTACAATCTATAGCTATATCTAAATCGGAAAAATTATTAGAGTTACCAGTAACTCTTGAACCAAATACGATTATTTGACAATCTTTTAAGTATTTTTTTAGAATATTTAAGACAATTTCAAAATGCTCAGATTTAATATCAATCATTTCTCTCTTTTAGCCTTTCTAATAATATTTTAGCATCTTTTCACCTACTCATTACCAGCAATATCTATTTCAGAAATCAAAACAGAAGGTGAAATAGTTCCACCAAAAGAAATCCACATATCATTTCCTACAACTTCTATTTTCTTTAATATATCAAGGAAGTTTCCTGAAACGGTAATTTGTTCTACTCCACTAACAATTTTTCCATTTTCTACTTTTAATCCTTGTGCTCCTAATGAAAATTCTCCAGATATAGGGTTCGCACCAGAATGTAAACCTTCTAAAGAAGTTATAATTATACCATTATTTAATTCTTTTAATAATTCATCAAATGATTTTTCTCCTGGTTCTACTAATAAATTGATAGGAGCGATACCCCTTCCTGCAGCATTACCTGTAGATTCTTTTCCTTCTTTTTTTGCAGTTTTTAAATTATATAAAAATGTTTTAAACTCACCATTTTCTATAATATTTTTTTCTTTTGTAGGAACCCCTTCACTATCAAAAGAAGCATTAGATAATGAACCTTCATAAAATGGAACATCTTTTATTTTTAAAATATCGCTTGCTATTTTTTCTCCAAGTTTATTTTTTAATGGTGACATATTTTTCTGTGCGTTTTCAGCAGAAATCATGGGTATTAACATAGCAGAAAGCAATGATGCAAATTCATCTTTTCTAAAAATAACTCTATATTTTCCGCTTTTTACAGATTTTGCTCCTATTTTTGCTTTTGCTTCTTCTACAGCTTTTTCGCTAATATCTTCCACTTTTAGATTTTCTGGTTTTGGTGCAAGACCATACCAAAATCCTGATCTTGGAGATTTATCTTTTGCAACTACTGAAAGATAAGCATACCCCCCATCACCTTTATAAGTTTTATCTAATCCTAATGTATTAGCCATTGCAACTTCTGTTGTTTGATGAGCATATACAGTCATCGGAACCATCATTATATTTTCGTCTTTTGAAGCTATTTCAAACATTTTATTTAATTTTTCCATTTTTTCTTTTACGCTAAGTTTTTCAAATTCTCCATAATATGATTTTATATCAAGATATTCACCTGAACCATCATAAAAAAGATTTTCTTCTTTTGAATCTATTATTTCATAATTAGTTATTGCCTCTTCTAATAATCTTTCTGGACTATCAAACATAGTAGTTGAAGCTGATCCTATTTTTCCATCTTTTAAAACTTTTAAGGATATTGAACTACTATTTGCATCTTTATATTCGTCCATTTGACCATTTGCTAATCTAATAGAAAATTCATAGTTTTTTGAATAATAGATTTGAGCTTCAAAACCTTTTTCTTTAGCTAATTTAAATATTTTATCTTTAAATTCATTATATGTCATTTATTTCGCCCCCCAACGATTATTTCAGATACCCTTATTGTTGGTTGCCCTACATCTGCTGGAATGCTTCCTGAAATAGATCCACACATTCCTTGACCTCTTGCTACATCATTACCGACCATATCTATTTTTTGTATAATTTCATATCCTTTTCCTATTAATGTTGCTCCTCTAACTGGTTTTGTTATTTTTCCATTTTCTATTAAATATCCTTCATTTACAGCAAAATTAAATTCGCCTGTTGCGGGATTTACTGATCCTCCACCCATTCTTTTTGCATATAATCCATATTCTGTATTTGCAATTATTTCTTCAGGATAATTGTCTCCAGGTAAAATAAATGTATTTGTCATTCTTGATGTTGGAGCAAATGTATAATCTTGCCTTCTTGCACTACCTGTAGGTTCCATATTCATTCTTCTTCCGCCAAGTTTATCTATCATATATCCTTTAAGAATACCTTTTTCTATTAATAGATTTCTTCTTGTTGGAGTACCTTCATCGTCAATGTTTGTAGAACCCCATGCATTTGGTATTGTTCCATCATCTACAGCAGACACACATTCTGCAGCAACTTTTTGACCTAATTTCCCTGCAAAAACAGAAGCTCCTTTTGCTACAGATGTTGCTTCTAATGCATGTCCAACTGCTTCGTGGAATATAACTCCACCAAATTCATTTGCTATTACAACAGGTAATTTCCCAGCAGGTGCAGGGTCTGCTTTTACCATTTTAACTGCAGTTCTTGCAGCAACCTTTCCTGCTTCTTCTACATCAATTCTATCAAAAAATTCAAAACCCATTCCTGCACCTGGACCATAAAAACCTGTTTCCATAACCCCATTATGTTCCGCAACAGCTGAAATCATTAATCTTGTTCTAACTCTATTATCTTCCGCAAAAACACCATCAGAATTTGCTACTAATATATTTTGATTATATTCCCAATATCTAACAACTACCTGTTTAATTAAATCAGAATAATTTTTTGCTGATGAATATGCTCTTTTCATCACATCAACTTTTTTCTTTTTTGTTATATCTTCAGGATATAATAATACAATATGTTTATTTTCAATTTCTTTTGGAGTTAAATTTAAAGTTAAATCTTTTATTTTAATTTCACCAAGAGCTTCACCAACTCTTTTAGCAGTATTTAAAAGACTTTCCCTGCTTAAATCATTAGTATAGGCATATACAGCTTGAGTATTTAAAAATCCCCTTATACCAACACCAAATGAGTTTCCTGAACTCGCATTTTCTAAATCCCCATTTTTCATTTCAAATGAGTTTGTATATCTTTTTTCTACAAATACTTCTGCAAAGTCTCCACCATATTTTAAAACAGTGGATATAATCTCATGTACTAACTCTTTACTTAACACTATTTCACCCCCATTATTGTTTTCTCTTAAATTATAACACATTTTCATTAATTCGTAAAGCTAATTAATAAATTAAGGAATTTAATTGTTTGAGACGAAATATTAAATGAAGATTATATGCGGAGGTAATTATATGGATTTAAAAAAAATATTCGATAAGGGTAATTTTGAAAAAGTAATTAAAGAATTTAACAATAAAAAAGTTAAAGAGGAAAATGATTATATAATAACTGCTTTAGCTTATTATAATTTTAAAAAAACTAATAAGGCTATATCAATTTTAAAAGATGTATTAAAATTAAATCCAAATAATTTGGATGCTCTTTTTAATCTGTCCACTATATATTATAATGAAAAAAATTGGAATAAATTAAAAGATACCGCTATTAAATATTATGATAAAGATCCAAATGATTGGGCTATAAATGATATGTTGGCAGATTTATGGTTATTCGAAGGACATTTTGATAAAGCAATATCCTTTTTAGAAAAAGCCTTTAATAATGCACCTCAAGGTTCAGAATCTTACTTTAAAAATAAAATAAATAATTTTAAAAACAAATTTGAAAAAGCTAAAAAACTTCCAAAATTATCTCTTATTTGTGCCAAAGGACTTGATAATTTTATAAATGATATAATCGAGGGATTATCTAATGAATATTGGGTAAGAAAGTTTGTAGTAACAAAAAATGAAGAGATTTATAATGCAATAGATTGGGCTGATATTATTTGGTTAGAATGGGCAAATGAAGTTGCAATTGTAGGAAGTAATTATCAAGGATTGTCAGAAAAACCTGCAATTATAAGATTACATAGTTATGAGTCTTTAGCTTATTATCCTACAAAAATAAATTGGAATAATATAGATAAATTAATATTAGTTGCTAATCATATTAAAGATATTATAAAATCATATATTCCTAATATAGAAAATTTAGTAGATATTGAAATAATTCCTAATGGAGTAAAAATTGATAACATTCCATTTACTAAAAGAGAAAAAGGATATAACGTTGCCTGGGTTGCTAATATTTCTCATAAAAAGAACCCTCCAATGATGCTTCAAATAATAAAAAAACTTGTTGAAAAAGACAATAGATATAAACTTCATATTGCAGGAGATTTTCAAGAATTAAGATATCAAATATATTTAAAATATATGGTTAAAGAAATGAATTTAGAAAATAATGTTATTTTTTATGGTTGGATAGATAATATGGATGAATGGTGGAAAGATAAAAATTATCTTCTTTCTACAAGTATTCATGAAGGACATCCTTATAATATTATGGAAGGAATGGCAAGAGGTTTAAAACCAATTATACATAATTATTATGGAAGTAAAAATCAATGGCCTAATGAATTAATTTTCAATACTATAAATGAAGCTGTATGTTTAATTTTAGAGGATAGGTTTGAATCAGAAAAATATAGAAAATTTATTGAAAATAATTATTCTTTTCAAACAATGATTAATAAAGTAAAAAAGGTAATAGCTTCTTTAATTGATAAAAAAAATGATATAAAGAGTATGTTAGAATTAGCATATAAAAATCCAGATGATTTTAAAAATAATGAGTATATTTTAAATTATTATTTAGATAAAAAAGAAACAAAAAAATTTATAGAATTTATAGAATATTTATTAATAAACGGAAAGCTTGAATTAAAACAAAAAATCGATTATTTTATAAGAAATTTATATTATAAATTTGATAAGTATGATAGATTTGAGTATTTATCAGATGAACCATTTATATTTTTAGAAAAAGAAGGAGAAAAATATTTAAGTAAATATTATAATAAATATTTTATTCAAAATAAGAAAAAGGATGGGAAAATACATTTTTTATATGTTTTAAATGGATTAGATTATTTTCAAATATTGTTTAGATTTGTTTTTGAGAATATAATTAATAGCCAAAATGAAAATATTGAATATCATATTTTAAGTTTATTAGATGAAAATAGTTTTAGAAACGCAGAATATGCAAAAAACATATTAAAAAAACATAATATAGATTTTTTTATTCCCAAACCTTCTAATAATATGGAAGATAGAATAATTCAATATTATAGATATATTTCAAAAGTTAATCCTGATATATCTTTTTACCATTCTTTTTATTTGGCTCCATATGGTATATTAATATATCCGTTATTAAGAAAGACTTCAAAATTGATAGGAAGACATATAGCTCAAGATATAGAACCGTATTTTGATAACAAGTTAGATTTTGTTTACACAGGATTAGAAGATAAAATTATTACAAAAAACGTATTTCTTAAATTGCCTCCTGTAAATTCAGAATTAATTAATAAAAATATGAATATAAAAGAAGATTATGATATACCTCAAAAAAATAAAGTTATTATCTCTGTAGGGAGAGATGTAAAATACTATAATAAAAATTATTGGGAAGTTATTAAAAAATTGACTGATGAGATTGAAAATATTACTTTTGTATTTTTCGGACCTACGTATGAAGGATTTTTCAAAGATCATATCCCCAAAAAATATATAGTAAATAAAAAAATTATTTTATTAGGTCCAAATTTAAATGCACGTGCATATCTTAAAAGTTGTGATTATTATATAAATTCTGCTCCAAATGGTGGAGGAATTTCATTTAATGAAGCATATTATGCCAATCTACCTATAATAACTTTTGTTAATAATTATGATTATACCAAAAAAAATATAGAAAATAGAGTAAATTCTTTACCAATTATGTTTTATAAAGATGCTTTAAATATTTTCCCAAAATTAGGAAATTATGATGGACTATATAAATTTGCAAAAAAAATTATTCTTGATGAACATTTTAAAAACTTTATTCAATCTAAGAGGAAAATAGATAACAAAGATTTAGAATATGAAACATTCGTTAAAAATTTTGAAGAATACATTATAAAATTACTGAAGAAAGCGGGAAATAAAAAATGAAGGTAGCTATATTACAACCGAATTATTTGCCGTGGAAAGGCGTTTTTGATATGATTAATCTTGTAGATGTTTTTGTTTTTTTGGATGATGTTCAATATACGAAAAATGATTGGCGTAATAGAAATAAAATAAAAACACCGAAAGGTACTCAATGGATAACTGTTCCTGTAAAATCTAATAGTATTAAGCAAAAAATTTTTGAAGTTGAGGTTTCTGATAAAATCAATTGGCAAAAGAAACATCATTATTCGTTTTTAGCTAATTATGCAAAAGCAAAATATTTTAAAGAATTTGAATTTTTGATTGAAGATTTTTATATAAAAAATCAATGGAAAAATTTAAATGAATTGAATATATATACAACAAAACGAATATCAGAAATTTTAAAAATAAATACAAAATTTATTCGATCCTCTGAATTAAATATAGCAACTCAAGATAAAAATCAAAGACTGATAGATATTATTAAATATTTTAATGGAAAAATTTATATCTCTGGACCTGCTGCAAAAAATTATATAGATATGAAAAAATTTAAACAAAACAACATAGAAATATATTTTATGAACTATAATTATCCTGAATACCATCAGTTACACGGTAATTTTGTTCATAATGTGACTGTTTTAGATGTTATATTTAATTGTGGGGAAAATGCTTCAAAATATATTTTCCAAAATAATATTTGAATGGAGGGGAAAAATGCAAAAAAATTTTGATGTTTATTATGATGAAGAAAACTTAAAAAAAATATTACTCCAAAGAATAAAAGATGAAGAAAATAATATTTTTCCATCTGTAATATTAATAGATACTATATCATATTGCAATCTTAAATGCTTTATGTGTCCACATAAAAATATGTCTAGAAAACCAGGGATAATGTCCTGGGATTTATATAAAAAAATCATAGACGAAATAGCTATAGAAAATCCAAAAGCGAGGGTATGGATGACTTTTTTTGGTGAAGGTTTAATGTTAAAAGATTTGGATGAAAGAATAGGTTATGCAAAAAGAAGAGGATTAAAAGATGTAGTTTTGAATTCGAATGGAAATTTATTGAACGAAAAATGGTCAGAACGATTAATTAAAGCTGGTTTAGATGTAATGTATGTTGGGATAGATGCGTTTGAAGAAGATACATATGAAAAAATTAGAGTAAAAGGGAAATTAGACAATGTTGTAAAAGGAGTTTTGAAATATAAAGAATTATTAGACAAAATAGGAACCGAAAATCAAAAAATATTTGTACAATTTGTCGAAATGCCCGAGAATGAAAAAGAATTGGAAAATTTTATAAAATTTTGGAACAGTTATAATATTCCAGTAAAAGTGAGGCCTAAAGTGAGTTGGGCAGGAAAAGTTGAGGCGGAAAATTTGAAAGATTATGAGTTTAGATTGCCATGCAATTGGGCTATGAATACAATAAACATTTCTGATCAAGGTAAAGTATGTATGTGTGCAGTAGATTTGAATTGTGAGGTAACATTTGGGGATATTAATAAAGAGAGTA
This sequence comes from Marinitoga aeolica, assembly GCF_029910535.1. Taxonomy (NCBI): domain Bacteria; kingdom Thermotogati; phylum Thermotogota; class Thermotogae; order Petrotogales; family Petrotogaceae; genus Marinitoga; species Marinitoga aeolica. The sequence goes on along the minus strand of NZ_CP069362.1, from coordinate 855,280 downwards.
TAAAAGAAGTTTGGAATACAACTTTAAAAGATTTCAGATTAAAACATTTAAAAAGAAGATGGTCAGAATTACCAGATTTGTGCAAAAATTGTAAAGATTGGCAGTCAAGCTATGCTTCTTATATAGAGCCGGAGGTGAAATAATATGAAAAAAACCTATAAAATTTATACAGATTTCTTAACGCATGTTCCAAAAGAATATAAAATGCGAGAAGAAGCTAAAGATTTTCCTTTAATGGTTGTTTTAAGTGTAACTTATGTATGTAATGCGAAATGTCCTTCTTGTCCATATACTATTTCTACAATAAGAGATAATTATAGAGAAGGATTATATATAAAAGAAGAATTATTCAAGAAGATTGCAGATGAATGTGGAAAATATGGAGCATATATACGATTGACCGGAGGCGGAGAACCAATGCTCCATCCTAAAATGGTGGAATTAATTGAATATGCCAAAAAAGCAGGAGCGAAAATAGGACTTATAACAAATGGTTCGTTATTTAATGAAGAAAATTCAAAAAGGTTAATAGAAGCAAATATAGATATGATTGAATTTAGCGTTGATGCTGCAAAAAAGGAAGATTATGAAAAGATTAGAGTTGGTTTGAGTTGGGAAAATTTAGTGAAAAATGTTGAAAGAATGGTAGAATTAAGAAATAAACTAAAAAGCAAAACGAAAATTATTGTGAGCGCTATTGTTCAACAGGGAATAAATCCAGATGAAATTTTAGACTTTTGGAAAGAAAAAGCTGATCATGTTCAGTTAAGGAAATTTTTGACATGGGGAATGGGAGACCCTTCAAAATCAGCAGATCCCACCCCATATTTGCCATCTACAGCTCCTTGTCCTTGGCCATTTGAAAGATTAAATATAGATACTTTAGGGAATGTTGCTATGTGCGGATATGATATTGCATTTGAAACTAATTTTGGAAATGTAAATGAAAAAAGCATAAAAGAAATATGGAAAGGTGGAGAATTTGAAAGAATAAGGAAATTACATTTAGAAGGTAGAATGGATGAAATACCATTATGTAAAAATTGCACAGATAGAAAATATAGAACTTGGAATTATAATTATTATAAATTAGTTGAAATAGCAGAGGAGAATCGAAAGAAAAAGCTAAATAAAGAGGGATAATATGTGTGGAATAGTAGGTTTTAGTGGTAAAGAAAGTAAAGAAATTTTAAAAAGAATGAATGATGAAATATTCCATAGAGGTCCAGATGAAGAAGGGTTTTATCAGGATAAATACGTAAATTTAGCTTCCCGTAGATTAAGTATAATAGATGTTTTAAGTGGGAAACAGCCTATTCATAATGAAACAAAAAGCATATGGTTGGTATGGAATGGAGAAATATATAATTTTAAAGAGTTAAGAAATGAGTTATTGAAAAAGGGACATAAATTTTATACTGATCATTCTGATTCTGAAACAATTGTACATTTGTATGAGGAATATGGTATCGATTTCATAAATAAAATCAATGGAATGTTTGCTATTGCTCTTTGGGATTCAAAAAATAAAGAATTAATTTTAATAAGAGATAGAATGGGACAGAAACCGTTGTTTTATTCTTTCGTGAATAATGAAATAATATTTTCTTCTGAAATAAAAGGTATTTTAAAATATCCATATTATAAAAAAGAACCAAATTTTGAAGCTCTTAATCATTATTTTACATTTAAAAATATACCTGCACCTTTCACACCTTTTAAAAATATATATTCTCTTTTTCCTGGAGAAGTTTTGATATTTGATGTAGAAAAGAAAAAGAAAAAACAATTTAAATACTGGGAAATAGATTTTTTAAAAACGAATAATGATAATATAGAAGAAATCACATATAATATTAGAAATCTTTTAGAAGACTCAGTAAAGAAAAGAATGATTAGTGATGTCCCAATAGGAGCATATTTAAGTGGGGGATTAGATTCTAGTTCTGTAGTTTCTATTATGTCTAAGTATTCTAACTCTAAAATTAAAACATTTTCCTTAGGATATACTACTTTTTTGGAACATAAAAACCAAGACATTATAGCTGCTCGAAAAATATCAAATATTTTGGATACTGATCATTATGAATATTTTATGTCTCCACAAGAACTAATAGATGATTTACCAAATGTTTTAAGAAGTTTTGATGCCCCTTTTTCAGGTGCAATTTCAACGTTTTTTCTAACAAAATTGATTTCAAAACATGTTAAAGTTGCTCTATCTGGTGATGGTGCAGATGAGCTATTTGGAAGTTATTTGGCACCAAGATTATCTCAACCATTATATTATTTTGAGAAAATTTATAAAAAAATAAAATCAGGATATCAATTATCTAACGAAGATAAAATAAAATTAAAACCTTTTGAAAATAATATAAAATTTTTAGAAAATTTATATTTAAAATCAAATGGAAATTTTGAAAAATGGAAATATGAAATATTATTATTTAAAGACGAAGAGAAAAAAAGATTATTAAATAACGGGGTATTTGAATATGATAAATTCAATTCTTTTGATTTATTAAAAAAAGATGTAGAAAATTTAAAAGCTTTAGATCCTTTAAATAGGGCTTTAGAATTAGAATGGAAAACATTATTACCTGATCACGTATTGGCTTTTGTTGATTTTCTTTCTATGGTTCATTCTGTAGAAGTAAGATCTCCATTTTTAGACTACAGATTAGTTGAATATGTAGCTTCATTGCCAGGCAATTTAAAAATAAAGAATGGGAACATAAAAGATATATTAAAAAAATCATTAAAAGGAATATTGCCTGATAAAATCATTAATAGAAAAAAAGAAGGATTCGTTTTACCTGTTTTCTGGTGGTTAAAAAATGAATTAAAATCATTTATATTTGAAAATTTAAATGAACACGAACTTAAAAATAGTGTATTCAATTATGAATATGTTAAATTTTTATTGGATAGTTATTATAATAATAAAGAAAATGATTTTAAATTAGCAGCAAAAATATGGAATATTGTATCATTTAAAATATGGTGGGATTTATATTTTAAATAGGAGTGTATATTATGATTTATTTTAATAAAATATATTATACTTCAAAAGAGCTTGAATATATGAATCAAGCTATAATCAGTTCTAAAATAAGTGGCGATGGCTCTTTTACAAAAAGAGCTCAAAAATTAATGGAAAAGAAGTTTAATGCAAAAAAGATTTTACTAACAACTTCAGCAAGTACGGCATTAGATATGGCTGCTATATTGTTAGATTTAAAAGATGGTGATGAGGTCATAATGCCATCTTTTACATTTGTGTCATCTGCTAATGCAGTTTTGTTAAGAGGTGCAAAACCTATATTTGTAGATATAGATCCAGATACTTTAAACATAGATGTTGATAAAATAGAAGAAAAAATTAATTTTAAAACAAAAGCTGTAATGCCAGTGCATTATGCAGGGCATTCTTGTGATATGGACAAATTATCCTATATTGCAAAAAAATACTCATTAAAAATTATTGAAGATGCTGCTCAAGCGGTTAATGCAAAATATAAAGATAAATATTTAGGGACCATAGGAGATATAGGATGCTATAGCTTCCATGAAACCAAAAATTATACATGTGGTGAAGGTGGAGCAATTGTCTTAAATGATGAAACATTAATTGAAAGAGCTGAAATTGTTCGGGAAAAAGGGACTAATAGAAGTAAATTTTTTAGAGGAGAAATAGATAAATATACGTGGATTGATATAGGATCAAGTTTTGTTATTTCTGATATTTTATCAGCATTTTTGCTTGCCCAACTAGAAAAAATGGACGAAATTTTAGAAAAGAGGAAAAAAATTTATTATATGTATTATGAAGGATTATCCGAATTAGAAAGAAGGGGAGTATTAAAACTACCCAAAATACCAGATTATTCATTTTCGAATTATCATATATTTTATATTTTATTAAATTCTAACAGGCAAAGAAATAAATTAATGGATTCATTAAAACAAAAAGGAATACAAGCAATCTTTCATTATATACCGCTACATGAATCTCCTATGGGTCGAAAATTAGGATATAAAAAAGGTGACTTCCCTATTACTGAAAAAATTAGTAGAAATATTTTAAGATTGCCTTTACATTTGAACCTTAACGAGAAAGAGATAAATTATATTATACAAACTATACATGAATCTATATAGAAATCTAAATAGAAATCTAAAAATTACTTTTCTATGGAATATTTTACTAAATTTATGCAAGGGAAGGGAATAATATGAGGGGAATTATTTTAGCGGGCGGTTCCGGGTTACGTTTATATCCAATTACTAGAGCTATTAGCAAACAATTAATACCTATATATGATAAACCTTTAATATACTATCCATTATCTACACTAATGCTTGCAGGAATAAAAGATATATTGATAATTTCTAATAAAGAATTTATAAAATTGTATGAGAATTTATTAGGAAATGGACATCAATTTGGAATAAATTTAGAATATAAGATCCAAAAACAACCAAATGGAATAGCTGAAGCTTTTATAATAGGAGAAGATTTTATAGGAAATGATAATGTTGCATTAATCCTAGGAGACAACTTATTTTATGGACAAGGATTTTCTGATATTTTAAAAAATGCAAAAAATGTCTCTGATGGAGCCCTTATATTTGCATATTATGTTAAAAATCCTTCTAATTTTGGGGTCGTTGAATTCGATCAAAATTTTAATGTCATTAGTTTGGAAGAAAAACCTAAAAAAGCAAAATCTAATTATGTTGTACCAGGATTATATTTTTATGATAATAATGTTGTAAAGATAGCAAAAAAAATTACACCTTCTTCAAGAGGAGAATTGGAAATTACAGATATTAACAAAGAATACTTAAAAATGAAAAAATTGAAAGTTCAAATTCTTGGAAGAGGATTTGCCTGGTTAGATACAGGAACTCCTGAGGGGTTATTGGAAGCTTCAAACTTTGTTGCTGCAATTCAAAAAAGACAGGGACTATACATAGCCTGTTTAGAAGAAATAGCATACAGAAACGGATGGGTCTCACGAAAAGATTTAAAAAAATTTGGTGAAGAATTAAAAAATACAGAGTATGGGAAATATTTATTATCTTTTGTTTCTGATGGAGAGTGATTTTATGTATACAGGAGAAAAAATATATTTAAGAAGTTATGAAGAATATGATATGGATAATTTAAAAAATATAATGAATAATTATAAAGTAAGAGAATTTTTATCTTTTAATGTAATATTACCTTTTTCAACTGAAGATCAAAAAAATTTTTTTAAATCCATTCCCGAAAGAAGAAAAAAAAATATATACGATTTTGCTATAGTGAGAAAAGAAGAAAATGATTTAATAGGTGGGTGTGTTATTAGAAATGTTGATTTTAGGAATTCAATTTGTACTGCTGGATTTTTTATTGATGAAAGATATTGGGGACATGGATATGGAAAGGAAGCTGTTATTTTAATTGAAAAATTTGTGTTCTATGAATTAAATATTCAAAAAATTAAATTAGAAGTTATTTCAGATAATATTAGAGCATTAAAATTATATAAAAAATTAGGATATAAAATAGAAGGTACTTTGAAAAAAGAAATATTCAGAAATGGGAATTTTTTTGATTTAATATTATTAGCAAAATTTAGAGAGTAACGGGGGAAATATAAAATGAATATATTAGTAACAGGAGTAGCAGGATTCATAGGAAGTAACTTTGTATATTATTACTTAGAAAAATACAAAGATAGAAAAATAATAGGACTGGATAAACTAACATATGCTGGAAACTTAGAAAATTTAGAAAAATTAACCCCAGAACAAAAAGAAAGATTTGTGTTCATAAAAGGCGATATAAAGAACCAGGAATTAATAGAATACATATTTGAAACATATAAAATAGAAGGAATAATAAACTTTGCAGCAGAAAGTCATGTAGATAGATCAATACATGATCCACAAATATTCTTAAAAACAAATGTAATAGGAACACAAACATTATTAAATGTAGCAAAAAAATATTGGGAAATAGACACACAAAAATACAAAGATGGAGTAAAATTCCTACAAGTATCAACAGATGAAGTATATGGTTCATTGGGACCAACTGGATATTTTACAGAAAAGACACCACTAGATCCACATAGTCCATATTCAGCAAGTAAAGCATCAGCAGACTTAATAGTAAAAGCATATCATGATACATATAAAATGCCAACAAACATAACAAGATGTTCAAACAATTATGGACCATATCAGTTTCCAGAAAAATTAATACCATTAATGATAAACAATGCATTAAACCACAAAGAATTACCAGTATATGGAGATGGAAAACAAATAAGAGATTGGTTATATGTAACAGATCATTGTAGAGCAATAGATTTGGTATTTGAAAATGGAAGAACAGGAGAAGTATATAATATAGGAGGACATAACGAAAAAGAAAACATATACATAGTAAAAAAGATAATAGAAATACTCAGAGAAAAAACAGGAGATAAAGAAATAAATGAGAAATTAATAAAACATGTAAAAGACAGACTAGGACATGATAGGAGATACGGAATAGATCCAACAAAAATAAAAGAAGAATTAGGTTGGGAACCAGAGATAATGTTTGATGAAGGAATAGAAAAAACGATAGAATGGTATTTAGAAAATCAAGACTGGATGAAAAGAGTAATTTCTGGTGAGTATTTGGAGTTTTATGAGAAGAATTATGGAGGGACTAAATGAAAAAATTGAAATCAAAAAAAGAAGTTAAAAAAATCTTAGATATATTATCAAAAACATATACAAATCCTCAAACAGTTTTAAAATACAGCAATAATTTTGAACTATTAATAGCTGTTATGCTTTCTGCTCAAACTACTGATAATCAGGTGAATAAAGTTACTCCTATTTTATTTGAAAAGTATAAAACCCCTGAAGATTTTGCAAAATTAGAACCAGAAGAATTAGAAAAATACATAAAAGGAGTAGGTTTATATAAAACAAAAAGTAAAAACATTATAAAAACTGCTAAGATTCTTGTTGATAAATACAATGGTGAAATTCCAAAAACTAGAGAAGAATTGATAAAATTACCTGGCGTTGGAAGGAAAACTGCAAATGTCATTTTAAGTGTAGCTTTTGGTGAGGATGCTATTGCTGTTGATACTCATGTCTTTAGGGTATCAAATAGAATAGGTCTTGCTAATAGTAAAGATGTAAGAGCTACAGAAGAAGATTTAATGAAGGTGATTCCTAAAGAATTATGGGGGAAAGCACATCATTGGTTAATTTTCCACGGAAGAAATGTTTGTAAAGCAAGAAATCCAAAATGCGAAGAATGTCCTATAAAAGAATATTGTGATTATTATAAAAAAGCAGGTAAATTATAAAATAATGTTTTCACCAGGTGAAAATTCTAAATCCTCAAAGTTGGAATCAAAATAAAACTCATTCAAACGCTCGATTGCTAATCTGAAAAAATTATTCATGAACATATTTTTAATGCGTAGCATTAAAAATAGATAAAAGTTTTTATATTAATAAAACAATTATTTTAGCTTATAATGTTTAAGTTTTCGCGAAGCGAAGCTTAGGCAATCTTCGAGTCTTCATTCATTTTATTTTTGAGTTCCAATAATATAGCTGATTTCATTTATATTTTTTTGGAATTTTTAAGGATTTTTTTCATATTATTTTTTCATATTTTATTTTGTCAACAATTTGTAGGCTCTCATTTTTGAGAGCTTTTTGTTTTATATAGAATTTCTATAAATAAAGAAGATAATTAACAATATTTGAAATTCTAAATACTAAAAGAGTGTTAACGGAAAATGTAGAGGTTTTTAATTTTAAAGTAAAAGTTATATAATTTTATAAAGACTTTTTAGGGAGGGATAGGATTGACAACATTAGAACTTGCGGAAAAATATAGAGAAGATATTGTAAAATTCATGAGTAAACTGATAAAAGCTCGTAGTTATTCAGGCGAAGAAAAAGAGGTTATTCAAGTAATTAAAGAAGAAATGGAAAAGGTAGGATTTGATGAAGTAAAGATTGATGGCCTTGGTAATATTCTTGGAAGAATAGGAAACGGAAAACATGTTATAGCAATGGATGCTCATATTGACACAGTTGAAGTCGGGAACCCTGATTTATGGGATAAAGATCCTTTTAGTGGCGATTGGGATGATGAATGGGTATATGGGCGTGGTGCTTCAGATCAAAAAGCTGGTATGTGTTCTATGGTATACGGTATGAAAATTTTAAAAGAGTTAAATCTCCTTGATGATTTTACTGTATATGTAACAGGTACAGTTATGGAAGAAGACTGCGATGGATTATGTTGGAGATATATTGTAGAAGAAGATAAATTAAAACCTGATTTTGTAGTTATTACAGAACCAACTAGTTTAAATGTGTATAGAGGTCATAGAGGAAGAATAGAATTTAGAATTAAAACAGTCGGTCTTTCTGCACATGCTAGTGCCCCAGAAAGAGGGGATAATGCTATATATAAAATGGCAAAGATAATTAACGAAATAGAAAAATTAAATGATAATCTTCACTATGATCCTTTCCTGGGGAAAGGCACTATAGTTGTTTCTCAAATTTTCTTTAAATCACCTTCACATAATGCAGTTCCTGATGAATGTGTAATACATATTGACAGAAGACTTACTGCTGGAGAAACCAAAGAAAGTGCATTCGAAGAAATCAGAGAGATATTCAAAAAAACTGGTATCGATGCAGAAATTGTTGAATTAACTTACTCAAAACCTGCTTATACCGGCATTGAATATCCTGTAGAAAAGTATTTCCCAACATGGGTACTTGAAGAAGATTCTGATGTAGTTCAAGCTGCAAAAGATGCATATATAAAAACATTTGGTAGCGAACCATTAATAGATAAATGGACATTTAGTACAAACGGAATAGCTACAGCTGGGGTATATGGAATTCCAACAGTAGGATTTGGCCCTGGTGATGAAAAGTATGCACATGCTCCAAATGAAAAGGTAAAGATAGAACATTTAGTAAAAGCTGCAGCATTTTATGCTAATTTTCCAAAAACATTAGTGGAAAAATTAAAAAAATAATTTATTTTAAAACATAAAAGTAAGGGGGAAGATAAGTATGTCAGCATTCTTTAAAACAGAAAAAAGTAGGCATTTTATAACAACTCAAGATTTTACAAATGAAGAAATAGAAATGATGTTAGATTTAGCTAGAGATTTAAAAATTAAAATGGCTTCAAATATTCCAACGCCATATTTACTCTATAAAACATTATTTTTAATTTTCTTTGATCAATCAACAAGAACAAGAAATTCTATGGAAGCTGGTATTGCACAATTAGGCGGACATGCTAATTTCTTAAATCCTAGCACAATGCAATTATCCCATGGTGAAACTCCAGAAGATACAGCTAGAGTTTTAGCAAGAATGGGACACGGAATAGCTGTAAGAGCTTGTGAATTTGGTAAAGGTAATAAATATTTAAGAGGAATGGCTTCTGTATCCCAAGTTCCAGTTATGAATTTACAGGATGATGTTTATCACCCATTCCAGGTATTAGCTGATGCTATGACAATGCAAGAAAGATTTGGAAAAAATTTAAGAGGATTAAAAGTTGGCATTAGTTGGGCATATGCAGAAAGTCATTTAAAACCTTTATCAGTTCCTCAATCACAAATATTATTATTCACAAGATTAGGCATGGACGTTACATTAGCATATCCAGAAAAATTTGATTTAATGCCAGATATCGTTAAACAAGCACAAGAAAATGCAGAAAAATATGGTGGTAAATTGAATATTTCACACAAAATGGAAGATGCATTTGTTGATGCACATGTTGTTATTCCTAAGAACTGGGGAGGATTCTTTGTATCTGATGATCCAGAAGAAATAAAAGCAGAAACAGCTAAACATAAGGACTGGATTTGTGATGAAGAAAAAATGAAATTAACAAGACCTGATTCTATTTATATGCATGCTTTACCAGCAGACAGAGGAAAGGAAGTTGTTGATTCTGTTATTGATGGACCTCATTCTGTTATCTTTGATGAAGCTGAAAACAGAATCCATACAGCTAAAGCTGTAATGACATTATTAATGGGTGGAAGATAATAAGGTGTGATTTTATGTTTGATCTTGGTATATTAAATGGAAAAGTATATATAACAGGTAAATTCTTAAAAGCAAATGTATATATAAAAAATGGGAAGATATGCGATATTAGTAAATCTCAATTAGAAGCTAAAAAATATTATGATATTTCCGGGAAGTATTTACTTCCCGGTTTTATAGATCCACATGTGCATTTCCATCTTGATTTAGGGAAATATATTTCTGCTGATGATTTTCATTCTGGCTCCATCTCTGGTGCATATGGAGGAATTACAACATATATAGATTTCTTGGATCCTGTAAGAACAGCTGAGGAATTAGAGAAGGCTTTTGAAGATAGATTAAATCTTGCAAAAAACAGTTTAACAGATTATGCTTTTCATGCCACAATAGCAAATCCAACAGATGAACCAGAAAAAATATTAAGAAAAGCAAGACAATTAGGATTATCAAGCATAAAATTGTTTACTACATATTCCTCTTCAAATAGAAGAACATATGATGGATATATAGCAGAATTATTAGAGAAATCAAAACAGTATGGAGTAGTAATATCAATTCATGCAGAAAATGATGAGATTATAAAAAAATATGAAAAAAATGAAATTAAGGTAAAAGATCATTCAAAATATAGACCAACAATTACTGAATTATCAGAAGTAATAAAATTAGCTGAAATGGCAGAATATTACAATGCACAATTATATATAGTTCATCTTACAAGTGGAAAGACATTAGATGAGTTAAAGAAGAAGTTTAAACATATATTGGGTAAAAATGTGATTATTGAAAGTTGTCCTCATTATTTTTATTTTACTGATGACATATATAATACAGAAAAAGGTTACTTATACACAATGACGCCGCCATTGAGGAGTGAAGAAGAAAAAGAGCTGCTTATAAAAAACATAAATTATGTGACTACAATAGGAACAGATCATTGCCCTTTCAATGTTAATGAAAAGAAAAAGGATATAGTGAATGGTATGCCTATGGGTATAGGTGGAGTTGAATTTTCATTTGTGTTAATGTACTCAATGTTTGGGAAAAAAATAATAGATAAATTTACAAAAAATATCGCAAAATATTATGGATTAAAAAATAAAGGTGAAATATTACCTTCATATGATGCTGATCTTGTGGTGTTTGATCCTTATAAGGAATGGGAAATAAAAGAACATCATTCAAAATCAGATTATATTCCATATAAAAATTTTAGAGTTAAAGGAAAAGTATTATCAACCATATCAAGAGGAAGATTTGTTGTAAAAGAAGGGAAATTAAATAAAAGAATTAAAGGTTCATTTATTAAAAGGGGAGAAATAATATGGTAAAAACCATAATAAATTGTAATATCTTTGATTATGATAATTATAAAGAAAACCAATATATTAGATTTGATAAAGAAATATTAGAAGTTGGAGATATGAAAGATTTTAAAAAAAATGAAAATGAAGAAATAATTGATTTCAAAGGTAAGTTAGTAATGCCAGGGTTTGTAAATGGACACACACATATTTACTCTACTTTTGCAAGAGGAATGTCTGTTGAATTTAATCCCAAAAGTTTTTCTGATATATTAAAACAACTTTGGTGGAGAATGGATTCAAAAATAGATTTAGAAACTACATATTATAGCGGATTAGTAAGTGGAATAGAATTTATTAAAAATGGTATTACTACATTTATTGACCATCATGCAAGTGGATCAGCAATTAAAGGTACATTAAATGAATTAAAAAAAGGATTATGTGATGAAATTGGATTAAGAGGGATATTCTGTTTTGAAACTAGCGATAGATTTAATGTAAATGAATGCATAGAAGAAAACGTAGAATTTGCAAAAAATAAAAATGAGAATCATGCTGGAATGTTTGGACTTCATGCCTCATTATCTTTATCCAATGAAACATTAAAAAAGGTATCAGAAAACTTAAATGGGCTACCTATACATATACATGTAGCAGAAAGCTTAGAAGATGAGGAGGATTCTATAGCTAAATATAATAAAAAAGTTGTAGAAAGACTGAAAGAATTTAATTTATTAAATAAAAATTCTATTTTATCTCATTGTGTTCATATTGATGAAAGAGAAGCAGAAATTATGTCAAAATACGATATATACGTTGCATTAAATCCAACATCAAATATGAATAATGCTGTAGGATTGCCTAATTATAAACTATTAAAAAATCATGGGATTAAAACTATTATTGGTAATGATGGTCTTGGATTTAATATAACACGTGAATATTTAAATCTATATTATACACAAAAATATAGATATGAAGATCCTACGTTCTTTAATTTTATTGATTTAAAAAACAGTATTGATAATGTATATAATCTTGCTGGTGAATTATTAGGAATTAAAATAGGAAGAATTAAAGAAGGGTATAAGGCGGATATGATTTCATATGATTATACACCATTTACACCTTTAAGTAAAAATAATATTTTTGGCCATGTATTTTTCGGTATTTGGGATAAATTAGATGTTGTAGATACAATAGTAAATGGAGAATTTTTAATGAAAGATAGAAAAGTTAAATATGATGAAACTAAGATTTATAATGAAGCAAAAGAAGTATCAAAAAAATTATGGAAAAGATTATAATCAGGGGGGAAAATTATGGATTTAAGTACAGAATTTGCCGGAATAAAACTTAAAAATCCTTTAATGCCAGCTTCTGGTCCATTAGTTGGCGATGATGAAAAAATGTTATATCTTGCCAGACTTGGCGTTGGAGGAATGGTAACAAAAACTATATCTACAAAAGCTGCAGAAGTTCCAAGACCTTGTATATATGGAACAAATAATTATATAGTTAATGCAGAATTATGGTCAGAATTACCACCAGAAAAATGGATAAACGAAATATTACCTAGATTAAAAAACGAATTAGATTTACCTTTAATTGTTAGTGCAGGTTATACAAAAGAGGATATGGAAATATTAATACCTCAATTAGATAAATTTGCAGATGCCTTCGAAATTTCTACACATTATGTTGGAAAGAACTTAGATAATATAGCAGAAACTGTAAGAACTATTAGGGCAAATACTGATAAACCAATATTTATGAAAATGAGCCCTCATATTCCAGATCCTGTCGAATTTGCAAAAATGGTATTGGCAAATGGTGGAACTGGTGTTGTTGCGATTAATTCTCTTGGACCAACTATGCTTATTGATATTGAAAACAGAACAAACTTAATTGGAAATGATAAAGGGCAAGTATGGATTTCTGGCCCTGTTATTAAAAATTTAGGACTTGCACTTGTAAATACAATAAAAACTGCTGTACCTGAAATACCTGTAATAGGTGTTGGAGGAATTGCTTCTGCTGATGATGTTATAGAATATTTATTAGCAGGTGCAGATGCAGTTCAGATGTTATCTGCAGCTTTAATTAGAGGAAAACAATTATACAAAACTATAGTTGAGCAACTGCCAAAAACTTTAGAAAAATATGGGTTTAACAGTATAGAAGATGTTAAGAAAACTGGATTAAAGAAGAAAGAAGTAGTATTTGAACCAAAATATCCAAAAATAGATTTAAATAAATGTACTTTCTGTAAGTTATGTGAAATGGTATGTCCTTATTGGGCTATTACTGTTGATAAAGAAAATAGACAGGTAATAGTTGATGAAGATAAATGTTTTGGTTGCAGTTTATGTCAAAGCAGATGTCCTGTAAAAGCTATTAGTGGGGTTATATGACAATATTTAATAAATTAAAATGCTCTACGATTTGAACTGATCCTTGTAAAGTAGACACATAATTAATTAAATAAATTGGAGTGCTTGTTTTCTGTATTCGATAGGAGTCATGCACTCCAATTTTTTTGTAATCGCTCTTCATTGTAATATCTAATATACTCCTCAATTTTTTTAAATCTTCTAAAGATTCAAACTTTTTATCGTAAAACATTTCAGATTTTATTATTCCAAAGATTCTTCAATCGAATATTACCAGAAAATATAATACCTCTAAAGAATAAAATTTTAAGTGCAATAATAGCTATAAAAATAAAATTTTCTTTTTTGAAAAATATTTCGGTCATATTAATCAATACCACTTAAATAACTCATATGGAATTTTTATGTATTTATATAAATAAAAGTATATATCCAATATATAAAAAGCTAAAAGAGTATAAATATTTTTTAGAATCCAATATTTTATATGAGTAATAATAAATAAAAATTAAAACCCAATGCTCAAAAGAACCGCTAAATGAGTTAGCTTTCATCCATAAAAGAAGTATTATCCTTAAAAAGGGAACTAATAATAACATAAAGAATTCAGAAAAAGTATTTTTTTTAAACATATTATCATTCAACAAAATTAAAAATGAAAAATCCAATATTATATATGGTGTGAATATTTTAAAAAAACTTATATTATCTATAACAACTACATTTGGAACTTTTACAATAAATAGTTCATACAAAATCAGTAAAGACAATATAATTTTATTCACAAAATCAAAATTTTCTAATTTAGTATAAAAAATATAAAATATTGTAGGAATTACAAAAACTATTTTCATGATATAATTAGAAATACCAAAAAGTGGGAATAATAAGACAAAAAAGAAAAATATATAGTCATATATTGTGTTTTTGATTTTTTTATTTAAATCCTTTGATTTTATAAGCTTTAAAAAATATATTAAATAGAAAAATGCTAAAAACCACGATATATAACTATATCTAAATGTAAATAATTGTAAAATTGATATTATAAAATAGAAAGGTATTATATAAATATTACTAAATAACATTTTATCACCTAATTTTTGTTCGTTTTATTAAGTAGAAAATCTTCTATTAAATCTTTTCCCTTATCAATCCATTTATCATATTTATCGGGAGCGTAGTGTTTTATAACATCTGTTGCAATATCAATTCCTACAGCAGTAACGCCACCACTCCAACCCAATTTTCTTGATGCAGCTACAAATACTAATCCTTCTTTTCCAATATATTTTGCGGCTTTAACATCTCTCTCAATATATTCATTTCTTTTTTGTTTGATATGCTCAATAATTTCACTTTTTTTATTCATTCTATCAATGTTGCCATCATACTAGTATCTTCCTGTACCGTCATTTGCAGTAATAGCCTGAGCATTTATAGGACCACTTCTCATAATATCACCTCCATGTGAAATTTTACCTATAATTTTTTATATAAGAAGTTTTAAAATTATAAATATTATTGATAAGTATAGAAATTTCACGGGAAAGAACTTTTCTACCTGAGATCAACAAATCAACATAATATTTTTTCTGCTGAAGATTTAATGAGTTTAAATTAAACTTAATAACAAGCAAATTGTTTTTTTGATTGATATTTATAATATACGAGTTAAAATCATAAACATTCATATTATTATCTTTTAAAGTGATAAGCAAAGGGCAGTTATTAATAGGGGTTGAATCAAAGGTTATTGCAACAAATATATGATTATCGTAAGGTAATGAAAAATTAGATGTTTGAATTAATTTTTCATTATTTGAAATAATAATTTTTTTAACTTTTGGAAAATCAAATTCTTCATTAACAATACAGAAAGGATAATCATCATTAAATATTATTTTATGGTTTCTTATAGGAAAAGGAATTAATTTATCGTTTAATTTCAAAAGATATATATCGTTATTTTGTAAATTAATATTCGTATCTTTTTTTATGTAAAATTCCTCTGTTCCACCTGATGTGAATTTTATTAATTTGAGATTATTGAAATAAAAATTTGGTTTCATTAGATCACCTCAATATTAACAATAACATTCGCGTATAATTATAAAAAAAAAAAAAAGAAAAGTCAACACATATAAAAAATATTTATGTTTATTTTAAAATTTTTAAATTTTAAATTAATATATCAGATGATTAAATAATTTTAAAGTAAAAGAAATTATTTAGTAAGTTGTAGTTTGTGTCAAAGCAGATGTCCTGTAAAAGCAATTAGTGGAGTAATATAATAAATCCCGGAATTCCGGGATTTATTTTTACTCTGTTATTAATTTGTAATAAATATTTAATTGAAACAATTACAATATATGATATAATAAAACCGACAAAATAAATCTTATTTGAAATAATTAAGTTAAAAAAATCACAAGGAGGGATTGTTATGAAAATTGCAATTATAGGTTGTACACATGCAGGAACTGCTGCTGCTATTAATTCATCAAAATTATATAAAGATGTTGAAATTACTGTATATGAAAGAAATGATAATATTTCATTCTTATCATGTGGTATCGCATTACATGTAGAAGGTGTTGTAAAGGATCCCAAAGGATTATTTTATTCTTCACCAGAACATCTAAATACTTTAGGGATAAATACTAAAATGAGACATGATGTAAAGGATGTTGACTTCAAAAAGAAAACTCTTACTGTTGAAAATTTGGAAACGGGAGAGATTTTTGAAGATACATACGATAAATTGATTATCACAACTGGCTCATGGCCTGTTATTCCAAATATTGAAGGTATTGATATGGAAAATATACTATTGTCAAAGAATTTTTATCATGCTCAAGATATTATTAAAAAAATGGATGAAGTAAAAAATGTTGTTGTTGTAGGAGCTGGTTATATTGGCGTTGAATTAGTAGAAGCGTTTATTGAACATGGAAAAAATGTCACATTAATTGATATAGAAGATAGAATATTAAATAGATATTTAGATAAAGAATTCACTGATATAGCTGAAAATACTTTAAAGGAACATGGAGCAAATTTAACTTTAGGTGAAAAAGTTATAAAATTTGAAGGAGAAAATAATAAGGTTAAAAAGGTAATTACCACAAAAGGGGAACATGATGCTGACTTAGTTATTCTTTCAATGGGATTCAAACCAAATACAGATTTATTTAAAGGTAAACTAAAAATGTTAGATAACGGTGCAATTATTGTAGATGAATATATGAGAACAAGCGAAAAAGATGTTTTTGCAGCAGGTGATTCATGCGCTGTATATTATAATCCATTAAAAAAATACGAATATATTCCATTAGCTACAAATGCCGTAAGAATGGGAACAATTGCTGCTTATAACTTAAAAGAAAAAAGATTAAAACATGTAGGGACCCAAGGTACCTCAGGAATTAAAATATATGGAAATAATATTGCTGCCACAGGATTAACTGAAACTATGGCAAAGTCCCAGGGTTTAGACGTTGAGTCAATAATAATAACAGAAAATAATAGGCCAGAATTCATGCCAACATATGAAAAATTAATTTTTAAAGTTGTGTATAAGAAAAAAAATGGCAAAATATTAGGTGCCCAGATTTGTTCAAAAGCTGATTTAACCCAATCAATAAATACTATGTCAGTAGTAATACAAAATAAAATGAAAATGGAAGAATTAGCATTTATTGATTTCTTCTTCCAACCACATTTTAATAAACCATGGAATTTCTTAAATACTGCTGGATTAGAATATATAAATAAAAAGATGGCGTAAATCGCCATCTTTTATCCTAATAATTGTTTTGCTTCTTCTAATGTAGGTATTTTACCAGAAACTACTATTTTTCCATTAATAGCTACTGCAGGTGTAGACATAACTCCTCTTGATATTATTTCATTAATATCTGTTACATATACTAATTCTGCATTAATTCCTGTTTCAACTTTAGCCATTTCCATAATTTTATATGTTTGTTTACATCGTGGGCATCCAGAACCTAAAACTTCTATTTTCATTTTAAAACCTCCTCATTAAAAAGATTTATTAAAATAAATTTCCATATATTAATCCCCATGTTGTTGAGAAAAAAATCACCAATACAAAATATGTAAAAGCTTTCTTTTTACCTAATAATTTTGTTAATACAATCATATTTGGAAGACTCAATGTATAACCAGCCATAAATAGCGCTAATGCAGGTCCTTTACCCATTCCTAAAGACATTAAAGATTGTATAATTGGAACTTCTGTTAATGTTGCAAAATACATTAATGCTCCAAATACTGATGCAAATAAATTAGAAAACAATCTATTTCCACCTAATAGTGTTTGAACCACATTTTTTGGCAAAGAAACAGATATTATTCCTGC
The DNA here is from genome assembly GCF_029910535.1 of Marinitoga aeolica. Lineage (NCBI taxonomy): Bacteria > Thermotogati > Thermotogota > Thermotogae > Petrotogales > Petrotogaceae > Marinitoga > Marinitoga aeolica. The sequence continues at coordinate 837,086 of NZ_CP069362.1, read as the reverse complement.
AATAAAAACACCTATAAATAAATATGGTAATATTTTTTTAGTAAAGTCCCAAGTTTCGCTAATATATTCTTTTTGATGTTCTTTGTCAAAAGTTAGTGCTATTAATATAGAAACAAGTGCAAAAATTGTCATTAATATACTTTTTAAAGTTATATAAATCTTTAAGCTTCCAGTGATTAAAAAAGCCATTTGAAATGCTAAAAAGAGTAATGTTTTTTGCCATGGGATTTCAGTATCTTGCCCAAATACAAATCCACCTTCTCCTGTTTCTTTAAATAATGTTTGCATTATTAATCCAATAAATACAGCAGAAATTATAGTAGCCAATAATCTAACAAATGATAATTCCCAACCTAATACAGTGCCAGTTAAAAATATTGCTGCTACATTAATTGCCGGTCCTGTAAATAAAAAAGCCATAGCAGGACCAATTCCAGCACCTCTTTTATAGATTCCTCCAAATAGAGGAAGAATTGTACAAGAACAAACAGCTAATATTCCTCCTGAAACTGCAGCTACCGGATATGCTATTATTTTTTTTGCTTTTGGTCCTAATAATTTTAAGATTGCATTTTTACTCACAAAAACAGCAATTGTTCCAGCAATAAAAAAAGCAGGGACAAGACATAATAAAACATGTTCTCTTGCATAATCGTGAAGCATTTCAAATCCACCGATTAATGATTTGTGAATATTTTCATTTGAAAATGGGACAAAATAAAAAATGAGAAAAATAAAAACAATTAGTAAGAATGTTTTTACCTCTTTTGTCATGTTTACCACCTTTCCTATTTTGATATATTACATTTTCCATCAACTATGTAAATATTTTTCGATTTTTCAATATCATCTTTAAATTCAATATTCAGATCATGTAATAGAGGATCTAAAAAAGAATATTTACTCAAGAATTCATTATTAATTCTATAGGTGGTAAATAATCTTTCTTTTTGAGGTATAAGTAAATTTATTAATCTCATTTTTGAAATATGTCTGGAAATAGTAGATTGAGGTAATTGTAATATAGCTATTAATTCACATACACACCGAGGTTTAATACTTAATAAATTTAAAATTCTTAAACGTGTTTTATCAGATAATATTTTCATTAATTCTTCTATCATTTTCTTCCCTCTTTTTTAATTTATATATTCGGATATCCGGATATATAATACCAACTTTGTATTAAATAATTAATACATGAAAGTAAAAAATGTTATTTTTTACACAAATATTAGTTGATAAATATTCATTTGTTGATAATAATAGCATAACATTTTATGCTTTAAATATGTGTTTGGAGTGTAATAAAAATTGATATATTAATTTTTTTTGACAAATGTAACTAGATTATGATATAATAATTTAGAAAAATGATATTTATGTTAAATATATTTCAGGGGGATAAATATTTTGAAATCTTATATTAGTCTTATTTTGTTTTTTATTTTATGGAAATATTTAAGAAATTTAATTATGGTAAACTCCAAGAAAAATTTAATAATTTTTAAATCAAACGGAGGCGCAGCCAAGATGAGTAATCTATCTATCGCCAGGGTAGGCTCGGGATAGATGAAAGGCGAGGTTGCCGAAGGATGTAAGGCTTACCCACCTTACATGCCTGGTTATGCAGGAAAGACCTGTATAACTGTCGCATATTACATGCGGAGAGCCGTTTGGAATAATTAATTTTATTTCAAATAGGCCTTCCACATGGAAGGTTTTTTTATTTTAAAAATAGTTATATATAAATCACTATGTGAGGAGGGAGTTTATGAAGAAAAAACTCGTGGTATTATTTATCATGGCGGCGTTTGTTTTAGTGGCGACCCTGGCTTTTGCTGAAGGAGGAGATGCAGCAAAGATAAATTATGGTTTTTGGTCTGTTATTCCTCCATTATTAGCGATTGTTTTAGCGTTTGTTACCAAAGAAGTTATTGTTTCGTTATTGCTTGGTGTTTTTTCAGGTGCATTAATTAATGTTTTTGCAACGTCTAGTTCGGGATTTTTTATGAAATTAGTTGAGAGTTATACAAAAACATTACAATACCCGGTAAACGCTTTAGCTGACAGCTGGCATGCAGGAATTATTGTTTTCACCTTAGTAATAGGTGGTATGGTTGGAGTTATTGCTAAAATGGGTGGTACAAGGGCTATAGCAAATGCACTTGCAAAAAAAGCCAAAACTGCAAGGAGTGCTCAAGTTGCTACAGCATTAATGGGAGTTGTTGTATTTTTTGACGATTATGCAAATACATTAATAGTTGGGCCTACAATGAGACCATTAACAGATAAATTAAAGGTCTCAAGAGAAAAACTTTCATATATTGTAGATTCTACTGCTGCTCCTGTTGCTACTATGGCAGCGATTTCTACCTGGATTGGTTATGAATTAGGATTAATTGGTGACGCTTTTAACTCAATTGGAGTTAAAGTAAATCCATATTCAGTATTTTTTAGTTCTATTCCATATAGGATGTATGGAATTTTTGCACTTGTAATGGTATTTATGGTTGGCGCAATGTTAAGGGATTTCGGGCCAATGTACAAAGCAGAAAAAAGGGCAAGATTAACAGGTAAAGTTTTAGCAGATGATGCAGAACCAATGTTATCTACAGATTTTGAAAAAGATTTAGACAAAAGTGATATTCCATTAAGAGTTTCAAATGCTTTGGTACCAATTTTAACATTGATTATTTTTGCATTCATTGGTTTATGGTATTCTGGTGGAGGTTTAGATAATCCTTTCACATGGGATGGAATTAGGGATGCCTTTGGTAATGCAGATGCTTCTGCTGCTTTAATATGGGCTTCAGTATTAGCTAGTATAGTAGCTGTTGTAATGGCTGTTTCTCAAGGAATTATGACATTAAGAAAGGCTATTGAAGCATGGGTTGAAGGTGCAAAATCATTAGTTATTACTACAATAATTTTAACTTTAGCCTGGTCTATTGGTTCAATTGCTTCTGACCTTGGAACAGCTGAATATTTAGTTCAAGTTGTTTCATCATCATTACCTGGATGGTCAATACCACTCTTAGTATTTATAATATCAGCAATTGTATCTTTTGCTACAGGAACATCATGGGGAACAATGGCAATTATGCTTCCTTTAGCAGTACCTTTAGCTGCAGCGTATACTGGAAACGAATTAACAGCATTAGTATATGCTACATTAGGTGCTGTATTAACAGGTTCAACATTTGGAGATCACTGTTCTCCAATTTCAGATACAACAATTATGTCATCAATGGCGTCATCATCTGATCACATTGATCACGTTAAGACACAATTGCCATATGCTGTAACAGCGGCTACTACTGCAGCAGTAGTTGGTTATATACCAGTTGGACTTGGATTGCCTGTATGGGTTTCATTAATTTTAGGTGTAACAGCAATATGGGCTATATTAAGATTCTATGGGAAATCTACAGACCCTAAAGATTTAAAAGCTTAATAACTATAACAATTAAAAAAGGAATGGCCGAGCCATTCCTTTTTTAATAAAATATTTTTAATCTAAAACTTTGAATATCTTCATCTGAACTTTCATATTCCTCTTCATCAACTTTATTATATTCCCAATCAAAAAGAGTCAAGAATATTTTTCCTTCTCTACATTCTGTAAATAAAGAAGGCACTGTATCTTCTTCATCATCGACACTCATAGCTTCAACAATAAAAGAATAAGCATTAGCTTCAGTTATATCTGCAACTTCCTTTAACAAAATTTCAGCATCTTCAAATTCTTTTTCGCTTCCAAATGAAAAAGGAAAAGGTATGGGAATATCTTCAACATCACTATCATATTCACCAAGCATTTCTTTTAAATCATCAGCATAATCAGCATCATATTCAGCAACTTTTTCTACTAATTTATTCATTTTTTCATCATTTAAAGAAGCCCAAATCATTACAGTTGGATGAATATGATCTCCATGAAATATACCATCATTTGCTCCTTCAATAGCTGCTTCATGATAATTTTTACAACTTGCCATCTTTATCACCTCAAAAATAATAATTTATTAAATCTATTATATATTTTAATATTTAAAATTAATATCCAATTTTATGAACATTTTGACCAACCACATGTTTTACACGAAATACATCCTTCTGCCATTATTAAAGAATTTTTGCTTAAACATGTTGGACAATATGTATTTCCTTCTGTATCAACATAATAACCTTTAGTATATTCAAGTTTATTAGCATGAACAAATTTTTCAATTTCTTCTTTACTCAAAGGTTTTCCAACATGAAATACCTCTATATCATTTTCTTCCTCATTCCATAATTCTTCAAAATCATCGAGCGCACTTTTTATTTCTTTTGAAATCCCTTTACAATATGTGCCTTTAACCTTTGATAATTGTTCTAATATTTCGTCAACAGAAACTCCTGATCTTAAAGCTATAGAAGATAATCTTCCTATAATTTCTGCTGTTTCAGTTCCATCAGATAAGAAAATTTCTATGGCTTCACCGTTATCATCAAAAGATACTGTAATATATACAGTTCCAGATTCTGTTTTGAATTTCCTGGTTACACTTTTTAATGTTTCTTTTCTTGGTCTTGCACGCAATTTATGTTTTTCATCTAATACAAAGAAAGTAACCTTTTTATCTTCTTTTTTTGCCTTCGTTAAAACTTGTGTTTCCAATGATCCATCTCTATATATTGTTATTCCTTTTAAATTCAATTCCATTGCTTTCTTATATATCTCTTTTATATCATCAACAGTAGCTTCTTTGGGTAAATTAATGGTTTTTGAACATGATGCATCTAAATAACTTTGGATAACATTTTGTGCTAGTAAGTGATCCATTCCAGAAATATCCATTGAAGTAACAAATACTTTCTTTATTTCTTCTGGTATTCCTTCTATATTTTGTAATGAACCTTTTTCTATAATTTCCGCTTCTAATTCACTATTTAAATCTCCATCTAATTTATCTCTCAATATTTTATTCATATATGGAAGAGGAACTCTATTCCCTTCTTTATCTGTCATATATCTAATATATGCAAGCATAAAATTAGGTTCTATTCCACTTGAAGTATCAGCCAAATTAGATATAGATCCAGTAGGAGCTACTGTATTGACTTGAACATTTCTTTTATATTTTTTACCTTCTCCAAAGAAATGTTCTTTTATTAAATTATTCCATTGTCTAATATTTTCTGAATAATCATCATTTAACATAGAAAATGGAATAAATCCATTTTTATATTTTGATTTTTCAAATAATGGGAAGTTCCCTCTTTCTTTTGCTAATTCACTACTTGCTAAATGGGAATAATATGCAAATTGAGCTAATGTTTCTGCCATAAACATTCTACCTTCCTCAGAATTATATGGTAAATCTTTCTTATACATAGCATCAGCTAAACCCATAATTCCAAGGCCTATAAATCTTTGTTCCTTCGATACTCTATCTATTTTTTCAAGAGGATATACATTTATATCTATAACATCATCTAAAAATCTTGCTGTCCAATAAATTAACTCTTTAAATAAATCATTATTCTCTCCTTCGGGATTTCCCAACTCAACAAAATCTATTACTTTAGCTATATCAATAGAACCTAAATTACAACTTCCATATGGAGGTAAAGGTTCTTCTCCACAGGGATTAGTAGCGCTTACAGGAGTCACATCGCTTAAAGCATAATATTTATTATGTCTTCCAAGAAATAACATTCCCGGATCTCCTGATTTCCATGCATTATTTGCAATTAAATCAAATAATTCTTTTGCTTTAATTGTTCTTTTTATATTTGAATTAGGATGAGTTAATTCAATTTCTTCATCATTTTCTAATTTCTTTAAAAATTCTTCAGGATTGTCAAAATTCACAGATATATTAAAATAATTAAGCACAGATTTACCGTCATTATTTTTTTTGGAATTTATAAAATCTATTACATCAGGGTGATCGTATCTCATTACTGCCATTTGTGCTCCACGTCTTGCTCCACCCTGCTCTATTGTGGAAGCTGTAGTATTAAACACATGCATAAAGCTAATTGGACCAGATGATTTTCCACCTGTTCCTGCTATTGAACTTTCTTTTGGTCTTAATACAGAAAAATCGTATCCAACACCACCACCGTATTTTTGTATTAATGCAGCATCTTTTACGGCATCAAAAATACCTTCCATTGAATCTTCTAACGGAACAACAAAACATGCTGATAACATATTATGTCTATTTCTCGAATTAAAAATCTTTTTATAATCTTCTAAACTCATATCTTCTCTATTCTTTTGAAATACATCTCTTGATAAAGTTTTTCCAGAATTAAACAATGTTGGACTATTTGGTAAAAAAACCCTGCTTTTTAATAATTTATAGAATTTTTCTTCAACATCCCTTATTTTTTCGATATCATCATTATATAATATTTCTGCACTTGCTATATATCTAGAAACTCTCCTCGCTATATCATCCCAAGAATGTTCAAGATATTTCCCTTCTCCATCTTTCAATAAATACCTATCTCTTAAAATTCTTTCTGCATTTTCTGATGGTTTTATATCAGAAAAAAAGTCTAATAAACTTTCTAAATTAGATAATTGCTCCACATCCATACCCCCTTACAATTTTCATCATTTATCATTATACCACAATATATTGTGCCTTAACTTTTTATTTACACAATACTTTGTGAAATTATTATATTTTTTGATTTTATATTTATTCAAGATAATTATAGAAAATGTTAATTTTTTGATGGAGAAATTTATTATTTAATATAATATTAAAAAATAAAACCAGTGATTTCTCACTGGTTTTATTAATATTCTTTACAAATATGTCATTATGATAAAAGTATAATATATATTATTCGTTCTTTGTATAAGATAAATATAAATAATATTTTTTATAAATACGTATATAAAATGTACAATAAAGATATTTATTGATGTATTAATGTTAGTAAATAATATAGTATAGAAAAAAGAAGAAATCATAATAGCAAGATATTTCTTTTTTATATGCTCTAATAAAAATTTTGGAATTATTATGGAATAAAATATCAAAATAAAAAATAAATTTATACTAGCAAAAATAAAATATGGGGTAAATTCAAAATTTAAGATAGGTTTTGGGATAATTATATTTCCTGTTATCCATTTAAATAAATATATTTTTTCCATAATTATTGAAAAAATTATCAAAAACAAAGTAAAAACGTTTGTTAAATCTTTTTTTAGTTTTTCTTTGCTTATAACCAAATATTTCTTTTTTCCTGAAAACATGAAAAACGATGTTATTGAAACTACTATTTGATATAACAAAAATATATATGAATATTTCATATTTAAAATTACAATATTGGAATAAATTTTAAATATTAAAAATACTATATTTATTATAAAAGTCAAATATATTATTATATTTTTTTTATTCATATTAGCCTCCTATGCAAAAAAATCTACGCTATTATTAATATAATACTTCTTAAAATAAAAACCTTGAATTATCATCTTTAAATCCCACCTTTTTAAATATATTAATATTATACTATAATAATAATATAATTATTCTAAATTATATTTTATTAATAAGAAATAATTAAAATTATCATTAAATAATTTATAAAATCTAATAATTAATTATTTTTTTATTACAATATAAAAATAACCTCGGAGAAATCTCCGAGGTTATTTTTGATTATATATTTTTTAATTAAAATATTCTCTTACTGCAAAGGATGCTGCAATAGCCCCATCTGCAGCAGCTGTAATAATTTGTCTTAATTCTTTTTGAACTACATCTCCTGCTGCAAATACACCTTTAACATTTGTTTCCATATGTTTATCTGTAATAATATATCCATAATCATCTAAAGCAATTTTATCTTTGAATAATTGAGTTACTGGTAATAATCCAACAAACACAAATACACCATCGACATCAAAATTAGTTACTTCCCCTGTTTCTCTATTTTCTAAAACAAGTTGATTAACTTTTTTATCACCTTTAATTTCTTTAACTACAGAATTCCATATGAAGTTGATATTTTCTGTATTAAATGCTTTATCTTGATAAAATTTATCTGCTCTGAGTTTATCTCTTCTATGAATAATATATACTTCTTTTGCTATTTTTGAAAGGTATAAAGCTTCTTCTACAGCGGTATTTCCACCACCAATTACTGCAACTTTTTGGTTTTTAAAGAAATGTCCATCACATGTTGCACAATATGAAACACCTTTTCCAGCAAATTCTTTTTCACCAGGAACACCTAATTTTCTTGGTGTTGCACCTGTTGCAATAACTACCGTTTTTGTTTTTATTATATTTCCATCATCTAAAGATATAATTTTTTCTTCTTTTGAAAAGTCAACATTTATAACTTCACCATAATGGAATTCTACACCAAATTCTTTTGCATGTTCTCCTAATTTTTCTGCTAATTCTTCACCTGTTATAGATGTAAAACCAGGGTAATTTTCAACATATTCTGTTAAATTTACTTGGCCACCGTCTAAATCTTTTTCTATTATTAATGGTTTAATTCCGCCTTGAACTGCATATATCCCAGCAGCAACACCGGCAGGTCCACCACCTATTATAACCATATCATAATATTCTTTTATATTGCTTTTCTTAGATGTTCCCATGTCAAAGAACATTTATTATCCCTCCACAGCTTTTAATACTTCTTCTACGAAGTTAGGTTCTGGATATGCACCGATGAATTCACCTTTTACAACCCATTCACCATTTTCAAATAATTCTATAACTGTATGTGGAACAGAACTTACATTGTGCTTCATTGATATTTCATAAAATTCATTTGCTTCAACCATTTCACCATTTATATTTTCATTAATCATAGCAGCTTGATGTGCTGACAATACAGCTCTTGGACAGTATGGACATGTTGGAGTAACAAATACTCTTAGTCTCATTTTTTTATCAATAGCTTTTAATTTATTTACTGTATCTTCTGCTAATTCAACTTCACCATTTTTTGATAATAATATTAAATCTTGTAATAATGTGCTAAATTCATGTCCTGAAGGGATACCATAAAATCTAACACCTAAGTCAGAACCATTAGATGCTAAGATTACAGTTGCTGGAGCTAATGTTTTATCAATATCATATTCTTCAGCAATTGGAGAATCAATATGATGTACATCTAAGTCTATATTTTCTACGCCATCTTTTAATTCTGTGTATAATTGTTTTGTAACATCACAATATTCACAATTTTCTTTCTCAAATAATATGATTCTTACTCTTCCTTTCATTTCTGATAATAAATCTTTCACTTGTTCTAATGTTTTTTCATCTAATAATTTTTCCACAAAAAACACCTCCGGTTTTTATATATTTTCTTTTGCTTTGTTAACAAAATTTTTTAATACTATAATTTGTTCTTCCATCTCTATGATGAAATTTTTAATTCTTTCTTTACCTTTTTTTGTAATTTTATATATTTTTCGTGGTGGACTGGAAGTTGTATCCCAATCGAATTTTATTTCAGATCTTTTTTCCAATTCAGATAAAGCTCTATATACCCTTCCTTTTTGTCCAATTCCTTCAGGAATTGTTATACCCATCTCACACAATCTATTAGATAATTCATAACCATAGCTGGGTTTTTCTGCAATTAATATTAAGAGAAGGTCACATATTAACTTTCCACTTTTATTAAATACTTTACATTTATTAGCTGATTCCATATTTAGACCTCCAAAATACAACAAAAAAAGTCAAGTTTTCTATCCACATTCATATTATATACAAAATGTATATATTTGTCAACTAATAAAAGTGAAGACTTTGTTTTTATTATATTAAAAATAAATATAAAAATTAAAAGCCACTACTAATGCGGCTTTTAATCAGAGAAAGTATTGTAAATATCTTTAATATCAGTGGAATACATTTTTAATATTTCTAATAATTTAGGGTTAAAGTTTTCTGGTGAAGTTCTATCATCACCATTTAGGATTATTTTTAAAGTTTTTTCATGAGAAAAAGCTTTTTTGTAAGGTCTGTTTGAACGTAATGCATCATACACATCAACAAGTGAAACTATTTGTGCTTCTATAGGTATTTGATCACCTTTTAAATTAAAAGGATATCCTCCACCATTATATTTTTCATGATGATACAAAGCAATTTTTAAAGCTGTTTCAAAATATGGATCGTCACCCAGGAGTTTTTCTGCATAAATAGTATGCTTTTTCATTATTTCAAATTCTTCATCTGTTAATCGTGTTTTTTTATTTAGAATTTCTAGAGGTACAAAAATTTTTCCTATATCATGTAAAGGAGCAAATTCGCGGATTTCTAAAATTTTTTCATCAGGTATATTTAATTTTTTTGCAACAAATGAAGCTAACTCTCCAACTCTATATATATGTTGTCCAGTGATATCATCATGTGCTTCAGCTATTAAAGCTAATTTGTTTGCGAAATTTAAATAGGCATTTTTAACCTTATCAACGTTTAATTTTTTAGAAAGAACAGATTTTGCCAGATTAATGAAAGATTGAAATATTTTTTTATCTTCATTATTAAAACTTTCGGGACTATTTTCTGCAATATCAAGAGAAAAATTCAAAATTATATTTTTGTTTATATATGCTGTTGCAAGCATTGTTTCTTTAGTGCTTTTAACAGCTTTAAAGAATTCTTTTAACAAATTTTTTTCAAAATTATTTTCATTAAATTTTTTTAATTCATCATTTTTGAAAATTTGTATTTTTTCTTGCGTTTGAACCATATACTTTTTTTCTAATGGCAAAGATTTCAAGATGTTAATATTATGTCCGACGGCTGACAAAAATTGCCATTTGTTTTCTTTCCCGATAGAAATACTTCCATAGTCAGCTTTTTTGACAATTTTTAATGCATTTTTAAGTAAATAATCAAAATACATTTCTATATCTATGTTTTTTTCTTCCAGGTTATAAATAAGATTAATAATTTCTTCTAATTTTTTATTTGCATCAAGTAACTCCTTATTTTTTTGTTCCAGTTCTTTTTGATATTTTATAATTTCAGTAATATCAACCCATAGAACCAACAAACCCTTTTCGTTGTTATTAAGAGTGATTGAGGTTTTATAATCTTTGAAATATAAAACTTTATCATTGAGAAGCAATTTAAAATTATCAACATAGCCTTTTTTTTCATCAGAAATTATTTCAATATCTTCGATGATAGAATCTTCCAATAATTTTTTATTACTATTATCGAATATTTCTAATAGATTTTTTCCAATTAAATCATCTTTTTTTATTCCAAGAAGGGAAGCTAAAGCATTATTAGCGAAAATAATTTTTTGTTCTATATTTTTTATATATATAGGATTTGGAGAAAGATTAACAATTTCTTCTATAAGTTTTTTTGAGTTATTTAGTTCTGTTATTTTTGTTTCTAATTCTGAAAGAGCATTTTTAAGGCTTTCTGTTCTTTTGTAAACTTTCTTTTTTAATAATTTTGAATAAAAATAAAATAGTATAATGATTCCAGAAGCACTGATAATTCCAAATATTGTACTAATTTTTAACCAGAGTGGAATTTTTTCACGTATAACAGGTTCAAAATATTTATCAAATGTTTTATAATAAAAAGAGTTATTATTTTCTTTTAAATTTATAATATATTTATCGAAAATATCGAAAATATTTTTTAAGTTGCTATCTTTTCTATACATAATAAATCCACCAATGGGTTTAAAAATAATAGAGGTTTTATTTACTTTATAATTTTTTTCTTGATCGAGACCAAAAAATCTTGGTACAACTCCGGCATCAATTTTCTTTTGGTTTAAGCTTTCAAAAATATTACTATATGAGTTAAACTCAATAAACTTCGCTTTAATTTTAAAGCTATTTAAAATATCTTTTATTCCATTGTTTCCTTCGTAAAAAATATCTGTTTTCATAACACCAATTTTTAAACCTTTTAAATCAAGTAATGAATTAAGATGTAAATTGTATCTTGTATAAACAACAGCCCACTCGAAAAATACAGGTTCTTTGTTAAAATAAAAATTTAGTGCTCTTTTATCTGTATAACCAAGTGGTGCAACAGCATCAATTTGCCCTTTTTTTAGTTTTTCAATCAAATTTACTTGTGAATCAATAACAAAATTTAAAGGTATATTATTCTTTTTTGCAATAAAATTCAGTATTTCATTTAAAAAACCAGTATTTTCATCAATAACAATAGGAGGGGCTTTATATAAGCCTATTGTTATTGAAAGAGAAAATATAGGAATTATTATAATAATTAAGATAATAATAAATTTTTTCATTTTATCCCTTCTTCATAAAGGTTTATTATCTGTTAATGATAAACCTTTTTTATTAAATTTAGGTTTTTAATGTTAATAGAAATCTAATATATTATTTTATTTTTACCTTTATTCTTTGCAGTATAAGCTTTTTTATCTGCATTTTTTATTAAAATATTAATATTTGTTTTATTATTATCTTCGATACCTACACTAAATTTAAGGCCAGTACGTGTAAGATTCTTTTTTATTCTTTTTATAATGTTTCTAGCTTCAAATTTGTTGATGCCTTCAAAAATTATTATAAATTCATCACCGCCATATCGATATGCTTTATCATTTGATCGAATTGAATTTTTTAATATGTTTGAGAATTCTTTTAATAATGAATCTCCTTTTAAATGCCCATATTTATCGTTTATTTTTTTAAAGTTATCTAGATCAATGAATGCTAAGGAGATTAAATTTTTTTCTCTCTCGTACATTTGAAGATCTTTATTTAGTTTTGATGAATTATACAGACCAGTTAAATAATCTGTTTCGCTCATTTTTTTAATTTCTTTAAAATGCTCTCCATGAACAAGTATCATAGAAACAATTTTTGCTAAAACAGATAATATTTGCATATCTTCCCTTGTTGGTCTTAATCCATTTTCAGGACTATCACATGATATATAACCAATAAGATCATTATTTTTATTTTTTAAAGCAATAGCAAGGAGATCATTTTTATTCCACATATAATCCTTATTTTTTATATTGTTTGCATTTATGTTTTGTTCAAATATAAAATAATCGTTTTTATTTAATTTTTCAGCCATATTTGGTATAAAGTAAACTTCTCCATATCTATAATCATTTTTAAAAACTTCGTTTATAATTTCTGAAGCGTATACTTTTCTATTTTTTAGTTTTTCAAATTCTTCCTTCGAAAAACCTGCATATGAAATTCTTTTAATTATGTCATTTGCGTAATCTATTTCAGATATTAGAACATATTTATATCCAAACTTTTTATTAAGAAATTTTGCAGCCTCATTTAATATAAATTCTTTTGATGCTTTTATTGAATACGAATATAATAAGTTTGAAAATTCAAGCATTATTTCATTAAAACGATTTAATCTTTTATTTTTTATTTTCTCTTCTTCTTTTTCATATAAGTATTTAGTTATGAAATAATAAATACCAAGAAATATCAGGTTTTGAGATAAAAAGTAATATTTTACTATTGTATTTTGGCTTAATAAATGTAGGTATATGCTTGGTAATGAAGCTATAAAAAAAACATATTCAATAGCAAATAATTTTATATCAAATTTAGTAATATCAACTAATAAAGAATTTAGTATTTTTGATAGTGATATATATAAAAATAATTTCATATAAATATTTAAATCAAAAAAGTTAACTATTATATATGAGCCATAATACATGAAGAAATAAACAAGAAATTTTCTAATCCTTTTTAAATAATTTCTTTCATTTAATCGAAATAATGTTATTAAAGATGCTGCAAATATGTATTGTGGCCCATGTAAATAAGCGACTAAAAATCCTGGTACATTAGATACAAGACGACTATTATTTTTCCATTTTACATCTATATTATCTGAAATAAAGGTTATTAGAAGAACCGTTAGTAAGTTTAAAATTTGAAAATTCAAGTGAAATGGGAAATAAATAAATAACAAAAAAACAATCAAACTATCAAAAATAATTTTTCTTATGTAATTATGGTTATGCATTTTTAAAAATCCCCCCATTAAAAAATTACTTCTTAATGACTTCATCATCAAGAGCTTCTTCGATTTCATCAAAGCCATATAATCTAGATTTTATTTTTAAATCCTCTATATTTAGTATTTTTATTACATTTTTTGCCAGCAAAAACTCAAATGGTAACCAGGTAACATGACCTGTAGGAATAATATAACGTTTAGCTCCTTTGAATTCGCTAAAAAGCATTTTTCTACTTTTTTTAGATAAAGTTTTATCGAAAAATGCTTCAACAAAAGTTATTTTTTTAGGATTTATTAAATGTGCGTAAGATAAAGGATCTATTTTAAATAATGGATGAATATTTTCGGAGTTTATTAATTCGTTTAAAGACATTTTTCGGACCTTTTCAAATTGTGTATTATATATATCGAATATTTTGTCAGGATTATGAAGTTCATATTCATCCTTGAATCCTTTTTCTATTAATCGTTTCACAAAAGTTGTAGCGGGAGAATTATATAATATTTCTGGTAAATGACCACCTGTAGTCATTAAAAGGAGATGTTTTAATTGTGGTTCTAATGCTTCAACAATAGTACCAACCATTCCTCCTAAACAGTATCCTAACAAGATATGGTCTTTTCGCCATAACCCTTCTTGTTTTAAAAAATCTATAGTAGTTAGGGTATCTATTACACCGTGTTCCCAAAATCTATACATTATTTTTAAATCAGGCCACAGATAACTTCTACCGCTAACAGATTTTTTATCTACTCTTGTATAGTTTCCAGGTAGTATTAATATGGTTGTATTTATTCCAACACTTGCAAGCCTTCTGGCCATCCATATCATATATTTAACATTTGCACTTCCAAGTCCATGTAAGATTAAAGCTGAAGCATAGGTTTTATCTTTTGGCATGAAATTATACAATTCAACAGTTTCGGTTCCTTCTGCAGGATTCCTGTATAAAGTTTTAAATCGAATATAATTACATCTGTAATGTTTTCCTTTGAATATGAAACCAGAAATATAATCAATTTTTTTCTTTTTATATGAAAAATCAACCTTCATCATTCACCAGGCTCCTTATAAATTTAACAGTTTCATTTAAAATTCTAATGGTTTGAATATCATTATTTTCAAATTCAAAAGCATGGTCACCACTCTTATGAACGAGTATTTTTGTTTGAACCCCTTTTTCTTTTAATTTTTTAAATAATTCAACTGAAGATGAAAAGGGAACTGTTTTATCCTTTTTTCCATGTACTAATAATACAGGTTTCATATTTTTATTAATCCAGAAAATTGGTGAATAATATAAATATTCCCCTTCTTTTGTTGGGGTAGGAAATCCTTTTAATGCTGTAGCAGTAGCAACCTTAGCAAAAACAGATTTTACATTTTTATCAAATAAATGTTTTAGATTAGCCGGTGTATAGTAAGATACAACACCTTTGATTCCTTCAGTATGTTTTTCATTCTTTACAAAAGTATTATAAGCATAGTATAATAATGTAAGATGTCCTCCGGCGGATAATCCCATTAAAATAATATTATTTTTATCCAATTTTAATCTATAATAATTTTCTTTTATATAATTTAGTGCATCAGTATAATCAGAAAGTATTTCACTCATTGTATGTGATACTCCAAGTCTATAATCTATAGAAACAACAGCAAATCCTTTTGATGCAAGAAATTTACACCAGGATACATTGTTTTTTTGATTTCTGAAACCAGAAACCCAACCCCCACCATGTGCAAAAAAAACTACGGGGAGTTTTTGTTTTTTTGATTTTGGAAAATATATATCGAGTTTTAATTCTCTATTCTCAATTTTTTTATAGGTATATGTATAAGGTCCATCAAAATCTACAGCATCTATAGGAAGTTTTCTTAATAATAAGTTTAAGATATATAATCCAAACCAAATAATAAACCCATAAATTAAAGCGATCCATCCCCATAAAATGGATAAAGATATAACAACCAAAGCATAGTATTTTTTTAAATTTTCTTTATTCATATATATCACCAAATTTCTATTTTATTATATTATACATCAAAACGATAAAAGGAGCAAATAGGTATGAGTTTTGGAAAAATTTTAAAAATAATAGAAGAAAAAGATTTTTTAGAACATAAGAGAAAAATTAAAAAAGAGGTGTTAAAAGTAAATAAATGGTTATTAAATCCTCGGGAATTAAATAAGAGAAAAATGTTGTCTGTATTCAGATTCTTAAGTAAAAATGCAGAAAGAAAAATTTTGAATAAACATTTAAATGACTTACAATTTTTACTTATACATATAGTTGAAAAACCAAAGGAAAATAGAATAAAAGACTTAAAAAAATACTACGGATTGCTCGATGAAGATGTTGAAATGATAAAATTTCTAATGTATCCTAAGAAATTTCCACCAGGAGGATATGAGGGAAAATTGAAAAAATATGGAATAGAATTATATACACCTAAAGTGATATTTAAAAGACTCCCATTTAAAGATTACATAGATTTATATGCTTTGATGACATATATACCTTTAGATGAAAAAAATCCATTTATTCAGAACTTACTGGATGAAATATTAAAAATAGATCCATTAGAAGATAAGAAGTCATATTTTAAAAAAGTTATTGAAATATACAAGAGTTTAAGCGATTTTGAAAAACATTTATTAAATATGCAATTAAAGAACTTTTCTTATTATCATTATAAATTATTAAATACAGATTCCGTAAAAGGATTAGTTATAGATGGTAGTAATGTGGTGAGATATGAAAATAGAAATTCTTTGCAATTTTTAATTGAAATGTTTGATAATATGTATTTTGGAAAGATAGCATTTTTTCCTATTCATATTGTTTTTGATAATAATATAGAATTTTTTTTAAATGAAGAAGATAAAAAAGTATTAAAAACTCTTTCAGAAAAAAGGAGAGTATATTTTAATTCGCCAGCTGATGAAATGATAGTATATATAGCCAATAAGTTTGGATATTATATATTATCTAATGATAAATTCAAAGAATATGATGTTGATCCAAAAAAATTACTAAAAATAGAAGATTTTAAATTTGACAATTAATATATCAAGTGATATATTATAGATATAATATATTGAAAGGAGATTGATGATGAAAAAAGTTCATGAAAGATTTATTGAGTATACAAAATTTTATACTACATCTAATGAAGAATCAAAAGCGTGTCCTTCAACACCTGAACAATTAATATTAGCAAAATATTTAAAAGCAGAATTAGCGAATATTGGAATGAAAGATGTAGAATTAGATGAAAATGGATATGTATATGCAACTCTTCCATCAAACATTGATAAAGAGGTTCCTACTATAGGATTTATTGCTCATATGGATACAGCGCCTGCACTAACAGGAAAAGATGTTAAAGCAAAAATAGTAAAGTATGATGGTGGAGATATTGTATTAAATAAAGAAAAAAATATTGTTTTAAGTCCTAAAGAGTTTCCAACTTTAAATAATTATATTGGTCAAGAAATAATAGTAACAGATGGAAATACATTACTTGGTGCAGATGATAAAGCGGGTATAGCAGAAATTATTACTGCAATAGAATATTTAATAGAACATCCAGAAATAAAACACGGAACAATTAAAGTGGGCTTTACACCAGATGAAGAAATTGGTAGAGGTGCTGATAAATTCAATGTAGAAAAATTTAATGCTAATTTTGCATACACAGTAGATGGTGGTGAAATTGGTGAATTGGAAGCAGAAAATTTTAACGCAGCAACTGCGACTTATACCATTCATGGTAAGAGTATTCACCCTGGAACAGCAAAAGATAAGATGATTAATGCGGCATTAATTGCTGCAGAATTAGCAATGATGTTTCCAGAAGCTCAAACTCCACAACATACAGAAAAATATGAAGGGTTTTTCCATGTGGTTCATATCTCTGGAGATTGTGATAGTGCAAAATTAGTAATGATAGTAAGAGATCATGATAAAACATTATTTGAAAATAAGAAATGGTTATGTGAAAAAAATGCAGAATTATTAAATAGAAAATATGGGGAAGGTACTATTGAATTAGAATTAAAAGATAGTTATTATAATATGAAAGAAAAAATTGATCCAGAAATTATAGAAATTGCTAAAAAAGCCATGGAAAAAGTAGGAGTTAAACCTATTATTAAACCTATCAGAGGTGGTACTGACGGGGCAAGATTATCATATATGGGCCTGCCCTGTCCAAACATTTTCACTGGTGGCCATAATTTCCATGGAAGATATGAATATATTCCAATTCCATCTATGGGAAAGGCGGTTGAAACTATTATTGAAATAATAAAATTAGTATCAGAAAAATAATGTGGCTTAGCCACATTATTTTTCTATTATTCTCCATTTCCTTTTTTTAGCTATTCTTTTTAATCTGAAATCTGGTGCTACACAAACCGGATTGCCTACCTCTTCTAAAAGTGGTAAATCAGAAATAGAGTCGCTATAAAAATAAGCTTCTTTTATGTCAAAATTATGTGATTCACATAATTTTTCAGCTTCTTTAACTTTGTTTTCTTCATACATGTAAACTCCCATTTCTCCTGTAATAATTCCGTCTTTTATGACTGTTTTAGTACAAATAGAATCATCAAAATTCAAATATTCTGCTACAGGCATAACTATAGAATCAGGAGATGCTGAGATAATAACAAGGTAAGCATCATTATTTTTATGAAATTTTATTTCTTTTTTCATGCTTTCTCTAATATGATATTTGCCATCTTCTTCAAACCATTGTTTTGCAAAACCAAAGGCTTCCTCAGCATTTTGACCAGCATATTGCATAGCTGTATCTCTCATCATTTTTTCCATATCTTTTATTTCAATACCAAGTTTATAAAATAATGTAAATAAACCCATTCGGTAATATTTCCACCACGTGAATTTACCGTATTTTATTTCATATTTATAGTAAAGTTGTGGGCTATATTTATCAAGTAATGTTCTATCTAAATCAAAAAAAGCTACATATTTTTTCATATTTCCCTCCTGTAAAAATATATAGTTATTATATCATATATTATACTTAATAACAATCTTGTTATAAATAGTATTATCAAATTAAAATTTAAATATTTACTATATTTTAATATTTTAGTTACTAAAATTAGCACAAATTTTATTATAATATATCGTGATAAATTTAATTATAAGTATATGTAAAAAAATTAAAGAAATTCATAAAACCTATGATAATAGGGGGGATGGAAAATGAAAAAAGGATTATTTGTTGTAATTATTCTTTTAGTTATATTTTTTATAACTGTTTTTTCTATTTTTTCTAGTACAGGTGATGATGTAATATCATATGAAAAAGTTGAATATAATAGTCTTACTTATCCTGGGGATGATATTAATATTGTTTATATGAATAAAGGTAATTTTACAGTAGATGATGATGGAAATTTATACTATCTTTCTCCTATCTATAATATCACAAAAAATAAACATCAAATATTTATTTCAAAATTTAACGTGTTATCAAAGAAAATAAAATATGAATTTTTAGATGGAAAAATATTTGAAAAAAAAGATAATATTGGGATTATAAAAGGAGCATTAACCATAGATAATGGGATTTTATATTATAAAGGTGCTAAAGGTATTTTGAGTATTAAAGATAATAATGTAACATTCACTTCTTTTTCAGAAAAATTAAACTGGGATTATGCTGATGGTGATTTTGTTCATGTAGATGATGGTTTCTGGATTATAAGTGAAATCATCTATAGAGTTGGAAGCAAGTATTATTTGTATAAATATAAGAATGAAGATAATAAATTAATTATTGATAAAACAATCGAAACGAATGAAGTTATATTAAACATAACAAAATATAAAGACGATGTATATGTTTTCTGTCATGATGCAGAAAGTGGCGAATATAATTTATATAGAATAAAAAATAATGCACTTGAAAATATATATACTATTTACGGTAATAAATTTAAAAGTTCAGGTTATTATGCTTCCAATGCAAATCCAGACAAAAAATATTATTGGTATAATATAGATTTTATATCAATTGTAGATAATAAAGCTTTTTTAAAAGGAAAATTAGAAAGTTCTGATAAAAATAACCTAATTGAAATAGATTTAAATACAGGTAAAGAAAATTATTATGATTTATATCCAAACTATCAACTTGACTATGCAGCAGATACTCAATATATTATGAAAAAGATCAATGGAAAATATTATTTGTTCATAAAGTCCAGAAATGATGATCCAAATAATTTAAAGATTTTTTCTATAACTAAAAGATAAAAATTTCTGATTTTATAATATAAAAGGTTATTTGGAGGATAAAAAAATGAAGAAACTTTTTTGTTTATTATTAATAGTTCTGCTAATTCCGGCATTATATATATTTTACTTATTTTTACCCTTGCATTATAGTATAGATAATATTAATAATAAAAATTTCAAAATTGAAAAAATTGGAAATATTAAAGTGCTATATCTTTCAGGGACACATTCTGAGATTGGTTATCAACATGGATTAGCTTTAAAAGAAGAAATCAATAAAATGAAAAATCTTTTAGATCAAGAACTTAAAGATAAAAAATTTCTCGAAAAAATTATTATTAGATATACTATGAAAAATTATTTTAGAAGTATTCCGTCAGAATATAAAAAGGAAATGTCTGCTATAGCAAAGGCCAGTGGGACTTCACTTGATACCATCTTCTTATTAAATATTTATGATGAATTATTCAATTTGTATGGATGCACTAATCTGTCTGTTTGGGGTAAGAAAAGTATTGATGGTAATATAATCCATGGAAGAAATTTGGATTATTTTCTTTCTAATAAACTATGGAATCTAAATATCCTATTTGTATATAATGTAGCCAATGGAAATGACTTTATTTCATTAACATGGCCAGGAATTATTGGAGTATTAACAGGAATGAATAATAAAGGGATTTCTCTGGGATCCATGACATCTGTTTCAGATAATCAAAGTTCAAATGGTGTTCCAACAGGAATATTATATAGAATAATTATGGAAAAAGCAGAAAATATTTCCACTGTAGAAAAGATATTGAATACAACTAAAAGAACAATCGGAAATAACCTTATGGTTTCAAGCAAAAATGATAAGAAATCTGTTGTATTTGAATTTGATTCAAAAAATCTTGAAAAAATAGAACATAATGAAAGGATTGTTTCAACAAATCATTACACTGTATTAAAAAACAAAGAGGAAGATTATTCTGGTTCAATATCAAGAAAAATAATTGCAGAAAAATATATAGATTGGAAACAAAATATTTCTTTGAATGATATAGTGGAAATTATGAGAAGTTTAGATATAGGCGATATTGGTAATCAATCAATATGTAGATCAGATACTGTTCATAGTGCGATTTTTTTACCAATGACTGAAGAAATATATATTGCTGCAAATGATGGAATATACGCATCGCTAGGAAGATATTTTCATTTTCTATTTAAAAATGAAAAATTAAAATATATTGATTATATAGATTATTCATATAACTATTTTAATCTTTTAAATAATTTCTTTTATAATGAATATCAAAAAGGAAATTTGAATAATAAAGAAATTATGCATTATATAGAATCATTTACAAAAAACAAAGAATTTGATTATATAGATATAATTAATATTATTCAGTTTTATAAAAGTATAGATTTAAAAGATGTAGCATATAATTATATTTTAATATTAAAAAAACGATTTAATATACAGAAACAAATTGTAGAAAAAATGGATAAAAATACTTCACCAGAAAAAGTCCTTTCTATCCTTAACCATTATGATGCCAGTTTATTTTTTTTAGTGGAAGGATATAAAATCATTGGAGATGTGGAAAACTTAAAAAAATACTGTGAAATAGGCATAAGTGATGGTATTGATGGCGAATCAAATGAATGGTATGAAACTAAATTCAAAGAATATTATAAAGAATATTTTTCTAAAGATATATAATGAAAGTATTTTGGTAATTATTATGAATATAAAAGAATATAATCTTATTTGATGTTTGAAAAATAATGAAAAATCTAAAGAAGGGGATGGTGGTAAATATGAAAAAGATAGTTTTAGTGGTATTTATTATGATTGTATCTTTTATCTTAACTTTTGCAGATTATAACGTTTTAATTCCTTCTGCTAATAAATTTATTAAAACCATGGAAGTAGAAAATTATAAAATTAAGTTTTTATACTTAAGAGAAATGGAGAAATATATTAACACTGATAAAATATCGTTTGGTAAAAATGGTAATATCGTATTGTTTGATGGAATTGGAAGAAATAATTTATATATATCCAATTTAGAAAATTTAGTTAAATGGAATGTTATTACATTAGATAATTTCCCAATACCTTCATACGATTCCACTTTTCATTTTGTAACAAATAATAATTCTGCAGTATTTTTTTATAATAATTATAATAATAAAAACTTGGAAATTTATCAATACTCATTATCAGATAAAAAATGGGAGTTAATAAAATCTTATTCAGATTCAGTATATTTTGATAGTGACCCATCAAAAATAAACAATAATTTTTTATCTTTTGTTATACAAAATAGTGAAGATAAATTAGAACTTCATCTTTTAAATATAACAAATAGCGATGACACTCTGGTAAAAAAGAATTTTATTGGTTCGCCCAAATTAGATGTAAATACAAAAGGAGACCTAATTCTTATAAACAATATAAAAATTGAATACTATAATAATGAATCTAAAACAATAAAAGAAATAGATTTAAAAGATGCTTATCCAGAAATAATAATGAATCAACCATATTTTGTAACCTTTATAAATGACAATGATGTTGCTATATATAGCAATAATAAATTAATAATATTAGATACTAAAAACTGGAAAATAAAAGATGTTATATATGAAATACCTGATAATATAGTTGGTTTAACAGGTTTAGATGATGGTAGTATTTTAATAAATATTTATGAATGAGTATGCAAAAAATTTATAAATTACAAAAATGTTTCTAATGTATTTTAATAGCAGTATATGATTATTTAAATTATATAAATGGTGGTAATTATTATGTATATATGAAAAATTATACACAAATAAAGTTATTTTTCATATTTAAATAGCGGAAAATACAACATATGGTATGAAACTCCACAATTTGATAAATATATATATGTTAGGAGGTCTAATATATTGTTTAATTATTGGCATTATTGGAAGAATATAGATTTTAGATTTAAATTAATAATATTTGTAATTTTAATAATAATTTTGTATTTCCCATTAAAATTAGTATATAACTTATACTTTAATCCTTTATATGTAATTGAAAAATATTATAATACGATGGAAGTAGCAACAAGACAATATGAAACTTATCTTAAATATACTATTGATTATGAAAAAGAAAGATTAAATGAACTTTTAAATGAAATGATTGAAGAAAGAGGAAAAATAGTATTAAATCCAGAAAAAGCTAAAAGTTTAATGAAAAAATATTATATTGATTTAGAAAAAGAGGAAGTAATGAATTATATTAAAATTGCACTTTCTTCAGATTCGGATCATTACTATAAAAACATAAAAATAACCCAATATGGATATGAAGTATATATAGTAAATCCAGAAATAGCCCGAATTACTCTGGATTCTAATGATAAAATTATAGAAAGAACAATTGTTACAGACGGATTGAAAAAAATAAAATATCCAGAAAATGCTGAAATAACCTTTTATATAGTAAGAATATGGAAAGGATTAAAAATCGATTGGATAAAATCAGTTTATAATTATAAACATCAGGATATTGATCAAAAATAGTGAGCTATTTGTTAAAAAACAAAAAATGATAGAAGGGGAATGAAAAAGATAGTAGCATATGCTATTGTATCAAGACTGATTTGGCTTTTTAACAAACTCTAAAGTGTTTGTTAAAAAAATATTAAGGGGGTAAAGATGAAAGTTATAAGTAATTTATCAGCAAAAAGAATAATTATTCTCTCTTTTTTATTGATTATCTATATCTCTATAGTTTTTTCAAGTGAATTAAAACAAATTAATTTTGATCATATTTTTACAATATCCTTCAATAAAGAATATAAATATAAAAACAACTATATAGTTTTATCCTCACCAAAAAATTCATTGGGAAATGATTTTGATTTTCAATGGACAATAAATGAGAAAGGTAACATTTATATATTTAAGAATTTGAATAAATTTAACAATACAGAAATAACTGCATATAAAATTGATATATTAGAAAATACAGTAAAAATGATAAAATTAAACACTTTGATTCCAGCTCCATTTCCTCCATGGATAGATATTTTAGATGTCTATGCAAAAAATGATAAGATATATTTTTTGACATTTGGGGGTATCATAGTATTTAATCAAAATTTTAGATTTATCGATTTTTATATATTTGAAGATGTTGCTAATTCAATTACTGAAAAAACAAAAAATGAATATGAAAATGGTGTGTATTTTATTCCATATAATCACGGGAATCAGATAATTATTGATAATAATGAAAATATAATTATTAGAGATATATGTGGTGTTAAAATATATTCTTATTCAGGAAGAAATGAAAAAATTTTTGGTGGAAAAATATACTCATTATCAAATAAATATAGTCTAAATGCAAAGGATAATGAATGTCCGTTGTTGTTGGAAAAGGATAATGGTGAGATATTTATTGCTCTTTTCAAAGAACCAAATTTAAAAGAAGATTATATTTTTAATAAAATAGAGATTTTTAATTTGAATGATGAAAAGTCATTTGAATTAAAAATGAAAAATAGAAAATTTTATCCTACAGCAGCTCTATTAAAAAATTATCTTTATGTACTTACAATGGCGTCAAATGGTTCAAATTCATATTTACAAAGTTTAAAAATAAAAATGAACGATGATAAAACATTATTTAAAATAAATGAAGAGAAAAATAATACATATTACCGTTTTAACGATATTAAAGTAAAAAAAGTATTTAATAATAAATATATTTTTATAAGATCATATGATAAGTTGGAAGTTTTTAAAGAATTTTAGCAAAGCGGGAAATTATAAGCGGGAGGATGCGAATATGAAAAAGTATATTACAGGTATTTTAATAGCATTTTTAACTATTACATTATATAGCCAGGGATTATTTTTATTTAAAACTATCAACATTAATGATCTTGACATAAGTAAATATGCAAATAAAAAATATTTATTTGATAAAAAGCTGGTGTTGATAAATAGTATAGTTGATGAATCTGGGAATATTTATGCTATAGTTGAAGATCAAGATCCATCGCTAAATTATAAAAAAACATATTATTTAAAAACAAATATATTTTCTAAAAAATTAGAAACCTTTTCAGAAATTGAAGAGAAAATAGATATCAATGATCTTGAAATGATAGTTGAAAAAGAAAATCTATATTTAAAAACTCCAGATGGAATATATATGTATGACAAAAATGGAAAACTAATAGAAAAGATGATGTATGAATCTAATAAAAAAAATACAGCAAATGGTAAATTTATAAAAATCAATAAAAATGAATTTATAAGTATGGATTTTCCTGTTTATAATAGACCAGAGTATTATATATACAGATTAAATTATAATGGAGAAAAATTAGAGAACAACATATTAGTAAAAAGTCATGAAATAATACGTAATTTATTTAAGGATAAAGATGAAATATATGTTTTCACGCATAATATCGAAAATGACATTTACAATATATATCTTTTAAAAGATAGAGAACTTAAAAAATTATACTCATTACCGGGATATAAATTTAAAACAAGCGGGAAATTTAAACCAAATGATAGCGATCATGAAGTTTTATTTCATAGTATAAAATCAATAGGAATAATTGATAAAAAAATATATTTTATAGTTCAATTAAAAAACTCAAAAAATGAAAATTTATTGTTATTTGATATAAGAAATAAAAAAGAAGAATATATAAAATATAAATATAATGAAGAAAATTATCCAGAAAGATTGGTAAAAATTAATAATGAGGAATATCTTATTTATAATGGGAAACCATATGAGAATTATGATTTTAAAATATATAAACTAAAATAGATTGTTGATACAGAATTTTCATCCACTTAAGATATATAAAAATTCACCTCCTGTAACTGAGAGTGAGGTGGAAGCCTCTGACCCTTACAACTTGATCTGGTTAATACCATCGAAAGGTGCGGAGATAAAAATAAAAATAATCTCCCGCTTCGTGCGGGAGATTTTTTGTTATTTATATATAATAATATTTTAACTCAATTAATATATCATATGATATATTAATTGGGTAAATTTATCAAATTTTAGAAATATAAAATTAACAGCAAATTTACTGCGCTTTTGTTTACTTTTTTTTTTTTTTTGATAAAATAATAGATGAATAAATTAATATTTTTGCTGGCGCCAGTTATTTAAAAAAATATATTGGAGGGATGGTAATGAAAAAGTGGTATATTTTTATTGTGTTAATAGTGTTATTTGTAACAAGCTTAAATGCAGCAAATATCTTAAAGACAGTTACTGAATATCATTATTCTTATTTAAATAGTTCAAAATTAGGTGAAACAGCATGGGAATATGTAACTGGTGAGGAAAATAGAAGTTCGATATCTGAAAATTTTAATTATTCAATTAAGTTAACGAATTCCTGGAGTTGGTCGCTAAGTATAGATATTTTGGGTAAATTAGGATTAGGTTCAAAAAGGGAGGATTCAACAGAAATTACAAGAACATATAATGTATCAATTCCCCCATATTATGGTTGGTACTTATATAAAAAAACTGCTCATACTAGATACTATTATAAATACTGGGTAGAAGAGAAAGAAATTTATGATGATGGCACTATGAAAACTGTTGATAGGAGTATTGATCAATTATTTTATAAAACGGTAACTAGTGAAACCACAAAAACAGAATTAAAAGGTCTGTAAACAAATATTCCCCATAACATTATTTGTTATGGGGAATTAAAATAGTCTCTGGAATAAATCTAGGAGAAAATAAAAAACAATGAAAATTACAAATATGTAAGATTAAAAGAATTCAGAATAATACAGATAGAAAAAAGAGTAAAAACAAGTATTGTACAAGGGCGCAAAAATAGAAATATTTAGTTAATAATTATTACTTAATTATTATTGATTATTACTATTATCCTTTAAAAACACCATTTTTTAGAAGTTTGAGATAATTCAATAAGATTATAAGGTGTATTTTAAGCATATAATAAATACTTCTAACTAATTTTCTAGTAGTAAAAATAACAGTATCTTTGTGAGATTTACCTTGATCTTTTTTCTTTTTGTAATAAGAAGTGGATCATATATACCAAAGTTAGTCAGACTATTCAAAGCACCTTTTATACATGATGGGATAGAATTACTTTAGTTATATAATAATGCAGATTTAGAATTCTTTTTTTAAAAATTAATATCAGATTTATTAATTATACGAAAACATTATACAGAGGGGTGAAAATATGAAAAAGATAGCTTTAGTGATATTTATTTTAAGTGTATCTTTTATTTTAATTTTTGGAGATTATAATGTCTTAATTCCAGGTGCTAAAAATTTTATTAAAACAGTAGAGATTGAAAATTACAAAATTAAATATTTATACTTAAAAGAAATGGAGAAATATATTAACACTGATAAAATATCGTTTGGTAAAAAGGGTAATATAGTATTGTTTAAGGAAATGGGAAAAAATAATTTATATATTTCCAATTTAGAGAATTTAGTTAAATGGAATGTTATTACATTAGATAATTTCCCAATACCTTCATATGATTCCACTTTTCATTTTGTAACAAATGATAATTCCGTAGTATTTTTTTATAATAATAATAAAAACTTGGAAATTTATCAATACTCATTATCAGATAAAAAATGGGAGTTAATAAAAACTTATTCAGATTCAGTGTATTTTGATATGAATCCATCAAAAATAAACAATAATTTTTTATCTTTTGTTATACAAAATAGTGAAGATAAATTAGAACTTCATCTTTTAAATATAACAAATAATGAAGATATTATGGTAAAAAAGAATTTTATTGGCGATATCAAATTGGATGTAAATACAAAAGGAGACGTAATTCTTATAAACAATATAAAAATTGAATACTATAATAATGAAACTAAAACAATAAAAGAAATAGAATTAATGGATGCTTATCCAGAAATAATAATGGATGAACCATATTTTGTAACCTTTATAAATGACAATGATGTTGCTATATATAGCAGTAATAAATTAATAATACTTAATACTAAAAACTGGAAAATAAAAGATGTTATATATGAAATACCTGATAATATAGTTGGTTTAACAGGTTTAGATGATGGTAGTATTTTAATAAATATTTATGGTTATAAAGGATAATAAAAATGTTGAAAAAATTGTCATTTTTAATAATAATTTTTATATCTATTTTTGTGTTTGGGAATGAAAAAGAATATTCTTTTGAAAAACTTATTTTATCCGGGACAAATAGCTCATATGAAATAAAAGTTATAGACAGCAAATTGCATAATTTAAATACAATTAATTTATTGAAAGATATTATTCAACCTAACTTATCTTTAACTCTTAATAATAATTTTATTAATTTATCAACATCTATTTCCATTTCTTCGATTATTATGGCAAATTCAAAAGTATTTAGATATAATCTTGAAAAAGAATATAATTCTTTGAGTAAAAAACAAAAAAAGAATGAGGTTATATACCGTATTTTAAATTTGTATTCCATGATTTATAACGAGAAAGAATTACTTGAACTATATTTAAAAATTAATGATATTCTAAAAAAGAAAGAAAATTCTGAGGAATATATTCAAATAATAAATGAATTAGAAAATAGAATATATTTAAAAAAAATTACAATAGAAGAAATGGAATTAGATTTAAAAAATATTATAGGAATGGATACTTCTATAAAATATTTAAATTTATGTGAAAGTCCAAGTTTTTTAGAGATTTTAAAAAGGATAAAAATAAATATAAGTGATGGACCTCTTAATTTTGAAATATCTAAATTAGGAAATAAATTAAATGATAAAAATTCATACATTAATAATTTTTCAAATATTGCAGATTTTTATTTAGACACAAACTTTGAAACCTATGATTATGGTGTTCGTTTGAATTTATTTAAATTTTCAGGAGTAAATTTATCTTTAAACTACTCACTCAAAAGTAATTATTTTAATCTTTCGATTTATGTCAATTTTGGAAATATAGGGAAAATAAATAATTTAAATTCTCCAGAATTTAATGAAAAGAAAGAAGAATTCTATTATAGAGGAAACATAGATATTATGTATAAAAATTATCTGTTTTATCAAAAAAAGTATAATGATATAAAAAAAATATTAGTAAACTTTAATTTTAAAACGTCAACAGTGGAAAATTTGATAAAATATCTACAAATATATGAAAATTTTATACAAACTAGAGGAATATATGTTCAAAACACATTGAAATTAGCAAAGGAAATTGGAATTTTAGATGAAATCTATCAAAAATAAATTAAAGATTAAAAAACACAAATAACTCTCTTGAAATAAAAGTAAAATAATGATATAATCAGAATGAAAAGTGAATAAAAAAGAGCCGCAGGGGAGCTACTAATCCGTAGCTGAGAGTGAGGTGGAAGCCTCTGACCCTTACAACTTGATCTGGTTAATACCAGCGAAAGGAGCGGAGCAGAGATAAAAATAAAAATCAATCTCCTGCTTCGTGCAGGAGATTTTTTTATAGTAGGAGGTGATTTCTTGAGAGTATATATAAACGGTAAAGCAAAAGAGTGTAAAAGTAATACTTTAAAGGAATTACTTGAAGAATTTTCTTTCAACGATAAACCTATTGTTGTAGTAAAAAACGGAGAAATTATCCCCATAAAAAATTATTCTGAACAATATTTATCTAAAAACGATAAAATTGAGATTATTACTGTAGTGGGAGGTGGTTAATATCAATTTTTACGGTGAAGAAATCAATAATCTATTTTTTATGGGTACTGGAAAATTTCGAGATTATAATATTATGAAAAAAGCTATAGAAGAAGCAAATATTGAAGTTGTTACCGTTGCAATGAGAAGAGCATCATATAGTAATATGAATGAAAGTATCCTGGATTATATTAATGTAAAAAAAATAATGGTAAACACATCTGGAGCAAGAAATGCAGAAGAAGCATTATTAATTGCAAAAGCTGGAAAAGAATTAATGAATACAGATTGGGTAAAAATAGAAATCATAAACGATTCAAAGTATCTAATGCCGGATAATCAGGAAACTGTAAAAGCATGTAAATTATTAACTGAAAATGGTTTTAAAGTATTTCCTTATATGTATCCTGATTTATATGATGCACGAAAAATGATAGAAAATGGTGCAGAGGTATTAATGCCACTGGGATCACCTATAGGCACAAATAAGGGATTCGCAACAAAGGAGCTTGTGAAGATTCTTTTAAACGAATTTGATGTGAAGGTAATAATAGATGCAGGAATAGGGAAACCATCACATGTAGCAGAGGCTATGGAAACAGGATGTCATGCTGTTCTTGCAAACACAGCAGTTTCGATAGCAGATGATCCTGTCAAGATGGTAAAGGCTTTTTCTCTTGCTGCTGAAGCTGGGAGACTTGCATATCTATCAGGAATGCCCGAAGAAAAAGAGGTGGCAGAAGCATCTTCGCCATTGTTCGATTATATAGGAAGAGATTGACATGTTTTCTGAGAATGTTGAAAAAATTATCAAATATATAGAAAAAGAAAGAAAAAAAGAACACCATATCAACTTAAAAAAAGATTTTTTTGCTGTAAATGAAATATTCGGTTTGCTTGAAAACACAAATCTTCGAACAATGGCGAAGAAAGTAATGAAAAATAACAGAAAGTTCTTTGGTGATGTTATATTTTTATACGCCCCATTATACATATCAAATTATTGCATAAATGGATGTACATACTGCGGATTCAAGGCAACAAACAAGATCCAGAGAAAAAAATTAACCTACGAAAAAATAGAAAAAGAGTCTTTATATTTAAAAAACGCAGGCATAGACCATGTCCTCATATTAACAGGTGAAGACCCTGTAACTACAGATTTAGATTATCTATATAATACAATAAAATTATTGAAAAGATTTTTCAAAGAAGTTTCTATAGAAACCTATTCTTTAAAAGAAGACGAATATAAAAAGCTAATATCAGCAGGATTAATAGGTGTTACAATGTATCAGGAGACATATTGTATAAAGAAATATAAAGAAGTTCATCTTTTTGGTCCAAAAAGCGATTATAAAAAACGATTAGATACAATCGAATATGCAATAAAATCTGGAGTTAGGGAAATAAATATTGGAGCATTGCTTGGATTATATGAACCAGAATTTGAAATAATAATGCTTGCGTATCATATGGATTATCTGTTAAAAAATTATCCTGAGATAGAATATGCAATATCCTTTCCAAGAATAAAATCTGCATACAATGTAAAAAACAATTTTTATATTATTCCTGATAAACAGCTTATACATTACATTATTGCTTTAAAATTAATTTTTCCAAGAGTTCATATAAATATTTCAACGCGTGAAAATGCGGATTTTAGAAATGCACTCATAGGAATTGCAACAAAGATGTCAGCAGGTTCAACAACAAATGTTGGTGGCTATACTATATATAAAAAATCAATAAAGCAATTTGAAACAGAAGATAAACGAAACTTTCAGGAGTTTATTAACTATATAAAAAGTAGAGGATATAATCCTACAACAGTAAACTGGTTTTAAGGAGGAAAGAAAATGACACAATTGGAATTCGCAAAAATGGGAGTTATTACGGAAGAGATGATAATTGCAGCAAAGCATGAAAATATATCTCCGGAATTATTGAGAGAAAAAATAACCTCTGGAAGAGCTGTATTGCCCAAAAATAAAAATCATAATTTTAAAAATATCAGAGCTATTGGTGAAGGATTAAAAACAAAGGTAAATATTAATATTGGTACTTCTCAGGGATATACAGATTTGAATGAAGAGTTGAAAAAACTTGAAATTGCAGAAAAATATGGTGCAGATTCAATAATGGACCTTTCAACATGGGGAGATTTAAGTTATATAAGAAATGAAATAATCAAAAATTCAAATATCATGGTTGGGACGGTACCTGTATATGATGCTGCAACAAAAGCCATACAACAGAAAAAAAGGGTAATTGATTTTGAAGCTGAGGATTTCATTCAAATGGTAAAAGACCATGCCGAAGATGGTGTTGATTTTATGACAATACATGCAGGTATCACTAGAACAACCATTGAAAAATTGAGAAACTCAAAAAGAATAACAAAAATAGTTTCACGTGGTGGTTCAATAATTGTTGGATGGATGATAAAAAATCACAAGGAAAATCCATTTTACGAATTTTATGACGAAATACTGAAAATATGTAAAGAATATGATATAACAATAAGCCTTGGGGATGGGATGAGACCAGGATCATTACATGATGCTACAGATGATCTTCAATTTGAAGAATTATTGAGATTAGGTGAACTGGTAAAAATGGCTCGTAATGCTGGTGTTCAGGTAATGGTTGAAGGTCCGGGACATATGCCAATCGATGAAATTGAGGCCAATGTGATATTACAAAAGAAAATCTGTGATGGAGCACCTTTCTATGTACTTGGTCCAATTACAACGGATATTGCCCCAGGATACGACCATATAACCTCTGCAATAGGTGGAGCTATTGCTGCAGCCAAAGGAGCAGATTTTCTTTGTGCAGTAACACCTGCGGAACATCTCAGATTGCCAACTATAGAAGATATAAAAGAAGGGGTAATATCAACAAAGATAGCAGCCCACTCAGCTGACATAGCTAAAAATAGAAAAAATATGGATATTGATAATGAAATGAGCAAAGCAAGAAAACAGTTCGACTGGAAAAAACAGTTTGAGCTTGCACTGGATCAGGAAAAAGCTAAAAAATTCTATACCGCAAGAAAAGGAAAAGAAAGCAATATGTGTTCTATGTGTGGACCATTATGTGCAATGAGAATTACAGAGGAATACCTCGAAAAATCAGAAATATTGTTAATAGAATAGGAGGAATTATGATGCTTGTATTTTCAGGATTTGATCCATCTGGTGGAGCAGGTATATTACAGGATATATCAATAATGAAAATGTTTAAAATAAGTCCAAAAGCCATTATATCGGCATACACAGTACAGAATGAAAAAGAATTTAAAAGTGTGGAGTTCAGAGAAAACTTTGAAGAATTCGACTTATTTGATAAATTCTCTTTAATAAAGGTGGGAATGGCAAATTCAAAACAGATTAAAATTTTGAGAAAAAGATATAATGAAGCAAAAATTATATGGAACCCTATAATAAAAACCTCTACAGGATATACGATAATTTCACCTAATGATGTAAATGAAGGTTCAAAATACGTAGATTTAATGATAATGAACTCAGAAGAATATGAAATAACAGATATAAAATGTGATGTAATAATTACAGGTGGGCATAAAAATACTGAAAAAATAGAAATATTATATAAAAATAAAAAATTCTATTCACAAAGATATGAAAAACAATTACATGGGACAGGTTGTATTTTCTCTTCACTAATAACAGCACATATTTATATGGGTTATACTATTGAAGAATCCATTAATGCTTCGTTATATTATATGGATAAAATGGTTAAAAATTCAGAATTTTCTGTAGAAACAGAAAATATGGTATATGAATATCATAAAAATTATATTTTAGAGGAGCTTTGGAAAATAAAATCTGAAATAAATAAATTAGGGAAATATACCATACCTGAAGTTGGTCAAAATATAGTATTTGCGTTGCCAGAGGCAGAAAATGAATATGATGTTGGGAAATTTCCAGGTAGAATACATAAACTTGGTGATGAAATAAATTTTATTCATGAACCTGCATTTTTCGGAAAAAGTCATATGGCCAGAGCTGTTATTGCCACAATGAAGTATTTTCCATGGATAAGATCTGCAATGAACATAAAATATGAAAAGAAATATATAGAGAAAGCAAAAGAAAAGGGGTACAAAACTTTTTATTTAGATAGAACTCAAGAACCTATTGAAATTCAAACTAAAGAAGGACATTCTATTCCATATGGCTTGTCAAATATATATGATATTGCTAAAGAGCCCATAGACTTTGTCTGGGATGATGGTTTTTATGGAAAAGAAGCTATGATAGGGTTTTTGGAAGAAACCCACAGGAGGTTATAAAAAAGGTAAGGGATGTGGTTTTGTCTGATTGATAGTGTTTTTTTTGATAGGCAAATAAAATGTATAGGTATAGAAAACACAAGAAAGCTAATTAATTATACTGTATATACTAAAAACCCTCTAGCTAATAAAATTTTAAAAAATTGTGGTGTAAACATAAATAGAAAGGGTAGAATAAAGGACATAAAAATATATAATGATTGCACAATTAAATTAGTTGAGAATTTTCAAGAAAACAAATCTATACCTGAAGATTTAGCAGGAGCATTAATAGCTCAATTAGTTATTTCTGAATACTTATTTGGGATTGATTCAATCAAAATACCAATTCAATTTAACAAAAAAATAAAATCAAAAAAAAGTATTATTATTGGTGCTGGAGGGTTGGGGAATCCCGTTTCATATATGCTTAATAAAAACAAAATACCATTTGTAATCATAGATGATGATGTAGTTGATAAAACTAATATCGCAAGGCAATTCTTATTTACTAAAAAAGATATTGGAAAATATAAAGTGAATGCAATTGAAAAAAAATTAAAATATTGCAAAAAAGGGATTATAGAAAAAGTGACCGAGAAAAATTTAAATATTTTGGATGAATACGAAACTATTTATCTTTGTGTAGATAATATTGAAAGTAGATTATTAATTTCAAATTATGCTTTAAAAAAAGGGAAAAAAATAATAAGTGCTGGAGTAGAAGGTCAAAAAGGGATGATATTAAAAAATTTTGATTTTGACAAATATGTAAGTAAATATAACAATGATGATAGTGTAAATGGTATAGTACCTTCAATTGTTATATTAACGGGAATTTTGCAAGCGTATATGTTAAATATTGACAAATCCATAATTTATATGGATTTTTATACAGGAAGAGGATTTTTTTCTTGAGGTGCTTATAGCACCTCATTATATTATTTCAACAATTGACATAAAAAACACTATATGATATAATTCACTCAGTGAATGAAGTTAAAAGAAGCTTCTCTTTTCACTTGATCTGGTTAATACCAGCGAAAGGAGCAGAGCAGAGATGAAAATACAAATCAATCTCCTGCTTCGCGCAGGAGATTTTTTGTTATTTATATATAATAATCTTTTAACTCAATTAATATATCATATGATATGATAATTAAGTAAATTTATCGAATTTTAGAAATATAAAATTAACAGCGAATTATCAAGATATAAAACTTAAGGTGAAAATATGAGAAAAATTTTTATTATATCTGTGATTTTATTAATAATGTTGCTGTTGAATACTTTAACTACTTTTTATATTTCTAATTTAAATAATAATAACGTTCCTAATCCTGATATATTTTAAAATTAAAATGATGAAATTAGAAGGAGAATAAAAATGTTATCTCTTGTTACAGGATTGCTCTTTTACTTTTCAAATCCACCATTTAAAATGTCTTTCATTATTTTTTATGCATTTATTCCATTTTTTTATTATATAAATCATCAAATTCAAAAAAGAAAAATATTATTATTTTCTTTAATAATATCAATAATAAATTCATTCTTTATTTTAACGGCGCAAATAGAGTTAAAGTATAAACTGGCTGGGTTCTCATCGCTTGTTTTAATAATAACAATACTTTTTTATTTTTTTGGTATATTTGTAAAAAAATAGAAAATTATAAATATAAAACATATAAGAAAATATTTTTGATAACTTCATTCTGGCTATTTGAGGAGTACTTTGCAAGTAAAATATTTTATGGATTGACACTTCATCCTGGTATAGCGTTATATAATATAGGAATATTTCTATTTTTTTCAAAATATATTGGAATGATAGGATTATCTTTTATTATAATAGCAATAAATTATTGGTTATATTATCTTTTAAAAAATAAAAAATATAAAACATTTTTGATAATTTCATTATTAATTTTTCTCTTGCCTAATATAAGCTTTTTTTCACAAAAAGATGTAGAAGAAATTAATCAAAATAAAATAAAAATTTCAATAATACAGGGAAATATATCTACAAATGAATATAAATTTGCTCAAAGTAATAATGAATTGAGTTATGAAATATTCAAAAAATACATAAATCTTTCATTAAAAAGTATAAAAGAATATTCGCCACATATAATCATCTGGCCTGAAACATCTGTCCATAGATGGATGATGCGGCTACCTGATTATAGAAATGAAATATTAGATTTTGCAAGAAATAATAATATTAATCTAATAATAGGGACACCAGATTTAACTCCTGAAAATAAAGAATACAATTCCATATTTATTATATCAAAAAATGGAAAAATAATAGGGAAATATTATAAAAACAAGCTCGTGCCATATTATGAAAAAGTTTTTGAAAATGGGAAAAAAATAAAAGTTATTAATTTAGAGGGAATAAAAACAGGATTTGAAATATGCTTTGAAGCAATGTTTCCACAAGTGACAACTAAATTAAAAAGGCAAAATGCAGAACTAATAATAATAGCAAGCAATAATGGAATGTTTGGTTACAGTATAGTGCCATATTTAATGTCAGAACATGGTATATTTCGAGCAGTAGAAAATAATATATATATAATTCAAGCAACAAATTCAGGAATATCACAGATAATTTCTCCAGATGGAAAAATATTAAAATCATCAAAACTATATGAAAGAAAAATTATTAATTATGAAATACCAATAAAAAAATTAAATAAAACATTTTATTCTGTATATGGAGAAAACATGTATTATATTATATTTATAATAACAATAATAATATTAATCAAAAATAGCGCGCTATTTGTTGTAAAAAACAAAAAATGATGGGAGGATGGAGAATGAAAAAGATGGTAGTATATGCTTGATGATGCTTGTAAACATGGTGCCTGTAAATATTTTTGCTCATTCAAAAGCTTTTGATGTAAAAGTTTTGACTGACGATGAAATGAAAAATATTATTGGCGCTGGTAGCAATAATGGTGGGGGAAATACCACTAGTAGAATTGAAAAAGAAATTACATCTATCGCTATTCTTTCTAGAAAATTCTATAATTATACAGTTAAAGGTCAGGCGATGTCAGGCTGGGAATCCGGAGGATCAACGGTTGGAGAAATTAAAACCTCTAGAACTTACACAGGTACTATATATGGAAGTTTGTCCGTAGGTGCTGAAATTCCTGTTAAGGATTTTTTAAAAGCTAATGTTTCTGTAAATGTCGGAGGAAGCGTTTCGGCATCATATACAAATGTATATACTTTTAAGTTAAAGCCTTATTTGACAGGAGCTGTTTTTGTGTTACATCACTACAAAAATGAAACAGGGGAAATCCATATTGTTTATGATTGCAAAGAGTATCAAAATAATCAAATTGTTAAAACTTGGAGAGAAGATAGATATAAAACTTATGATGCATATGAACCTATAAAAACATTTTTAAAAGTTTTATATGCCCCAGATCCTACTTCTGAACATCATCCACCAATAGAAGATCATGAAAATGCAAAATTTAGGGTATGGAGGACTCCATGGGAAGATTAAAAAATAATTTCCTATAATTAAATTTCAGTAAATAAAATATAATTTCAAACTTGTTTAGGATGTCCACCCTATCAAATTTATTAATTAAAAAACATTATACAAAGGGGTGAAAATATGAAAAAATTAGTATTAAGTATTATTTTAATATTTTTTATAGGAAAAGCATTTTCTCATGAACTAAAGTATTTTTTTAAAGGAGTAGAACCATTAAATTTAAAACCGTTATATACAATAGCAACGGATAAAAAATATATGTTTTACGATGGATCAGATATTTCAGAAGAAAAGAATACAACTATTCCAGAAGATATTTTTTCTTCTCAATCAATGTATTGGATAATTAGCGAAGATGGAAATAAACTTTATATTTTTGAAAATGTATATACAATTCCAATTATTGAATTTTCAGATCTAAACGAAAATAAAGCATTTGTATATATTATAAATTTAAAAAATGGAGAAATGGAAAAAAGAAATATAGAGAGATTTGCTCCTAAACCATTTCCAGAAGGACTTGCGGTTAGAGATATAAAAGAAAAAAATGGAAAAGTATACTTTCTTACAAATGCTGGGATAACTATTTTTGATGAAAATTTTAAAATAAAGGATTTTTATATTTTTGAGGATGTTGCAAATGATATAGATAATAATTATGAAAATGGAGAAATTAGGATTCCTTACGCACATGGGGATAAAATGATGATTGATAAAAACGAAGATATTCATATTATAGATATAATTGAAAATAATAATCCAAAAATTATATATCAAAAATTATCCTCAATAAATAAAAAGGAAGATTTGTTTGGATATACAATATATGGAGTAAAAAAAGAACAAGAGATAGATAAAGAATTATCTAATACAAATAACTTGGAAGCATTCTTACTAACTAATAATGAAATACCATATTTACTGATATTTGAAGAAAATAAAAATAATCAAGAATATAATCTTTATAAGAAAATTGATAGAATAGCTTTATGGAAAATTACAGAAGATGGAATAACAGAAAAAAATAAAATTATTGATACCAGATATTCTTTCAGATATGAACAAATTATTCCTTCTGCTCAAATTATGGATAATAATTTATATTTATTAACTACTAATCCAAAAATTGGATATACAAATACAGGAAATTTATGTTTTATAAAAAAGTATGAAATTAATAATATGGGCTTAATTGAAAAAAAGGCAAAAATATTTTTAAATTTAGAAGGCAAAGAACCAGTTCAATCATATAAAATTATACCTGCCAAAATGAAGATTAGAAAAATAAATAATATGCTTTATTATTATGTATATGATAAATTTTATAAAAGATTTATCATATTTAAAGAAATAGAATAACAGGAGGCAGAGATGAAAAAAAGTTTTGTTTTATTATTAACAGTTTTTAATTTATTTATTGTTGCATATGGAGAAAATAACATTAAAAATACTTTTTTGTATTATGAAGATGCATATAAATATTATGTCTCAATTTTAAATTCAAACCATGAAATAAAAAACGAAAGCATTCTAGAAAAATATAGTGATTTTTTACCATATATATCATATAATTTTTCTTTTGGCGGGGATAAAATAAGTAAAGTGGATTTAAATACATCATCGATAAATTTTTCATGGAATATATTTAGATCAGATTTTATCGATAAAGCACATATGAATAAATTAAATAAGCAAATAGAAAGTTTAAGTGAAGAAAACATAAAAGAGAAGAATATTTCATATTTTAAAAACTTATTTTATAATGCTTATTATCTTCAAAATTATATAGAATTTTTAGAAAAAGAATATAGTAAATTAAGCGATATTCCAATAACTAATAAGATTGAAGAATTAAAAAAATATCTAACAAAAAAGAAACTAGAAATATCATTAAAAGGAAATTATGAATCATTATATAATTACAAAAATATACTTATAAAAAATTTGAATTTAGAAATGCAGAAAGAATTTAAATTAAAATATTCAGAAAAATATTATAAGTTAAAAAAATTCCAAGAAATTATAAAAAATATACAATATAAACCTGTGGAAAGTTTTTTAGAATATAAAATGGTTTATATTACGCAACAACAAAATAATATGGAAAAAAAATTAAGATCCAGCAATTATTTTAATGTTAATTTAAGCGGAGGATATGACATTTTAAACAACAACTTTTCAATATCATTGAACTTTAATCTATCAGAAGAGATTCCATATTTAAAAATATCCAGTAATGGAAATTATAATGGAGGATATGTGAATTTTAATGGTTCTATAAATCCATATCTTTTTAGTAACAAAGATGATTATAAAAATTTAAGTGAAGATAATCTTCAGAATACCATTTCTAAAATTATAAATTCAAGAGAAAATTTAAAAAATGAAATATTAAAAATTGAAGAGGAATTACTATTGGATGAAATTCAGATAAAAATACTTAAAGAAGAACTAAAAAATATAGAATTAGAATGGGATAAATTTGAGAAAGAATATCAAATAGAAAAAATACAATTAGAAAGAAAAATGAAAATAATATATTACAATTTAAAAATTGAAGAGTTTCTTGAAGCTTATACAAAATAAAAAAAACAAACAATCTTCCTTGAAATAAAAATTAATCTCCTGCTTCGTGCGGGAGATTTTTTCATTGACATAAAAAATAATATATGATATAATTCACTCAGTGAATGAAAAAGGAGTGGAATTATGTTTAATTTTGAAGATTATACGTTTTTTAATCCATCACCTAATTTTAGAGAATTGATGATTTTACAAATAATATCAAAAAATGAAAATGTTTCTCAAGAATTTATTGCAAAAACAGTAGGTATTGTTCCATCTATGGTAAACCGATATTTAAAAGATTTTGAGGATAAAAAGTATATAATTAAAACTGGTGAAAACAGAAGAAAAATGAATTATCAAATTACTGCAGATGGTAAAAAAAGATTACAGTTTTTAACTGTATCTTTTATTAATGAAGTATCCAAAATATATGCTGAAACAAAAAAATCATTTAATAAGGTTTTGGATAAAATCGAAGATATGGGATATCAAAATATATTATTATATGGTGCTGGTGTTGTTGGAGGCATTGTATTAAAAGTTTTGACAAGTGAAAATATTAATGTCATTGGATTTATTGATGATTCTATTTCAAAACAAGGAGATAAAATTCATGGAATTAATATATATTCACCAAAAGAAGTAAAAAACATGGAATATGACATGATTATTATAGCTTCCTTTAGACATTCTGAAGACATATTAAAAAATGCTAGAGAAAATGAATTATCAAATATATATATATTCAATATAGATGAAACAGGAAATGTTTCATTAGAGAAGGGGGAAATATGATGAAAATACCTTTATTTGACATGACAAGGCAATATAATTCATTTAAAGAAGAAGTATTAAACACATTAGATGAAATATTTTCCACAGGAAAAGTGATTTTAGGACCTCACGTAAAGTCACTTGAAAATGAATTAGCAGAATATACTGGAACAAAATATGCAATTGGTGTTGCTAATGGTTCTGATGCTTTATTTTTATCTGTTAGAGCTTTGAACATAGGAAAAGGAGATTATGTAATTACAACACCGTATACATTTTTTGCTACAGCAAGTTGTATAACTAGAAATGGTGCAACTCCAATATTTGTTGATGTTGAAGAAAAATATTATAATCTTGATCTTGATAAAGTTGAAGAAATATTAAAAAACCATCCAGAAAAAGAAAAAATAAAGGCTATTATACCTGTTCATTTATTTGGAAAAACCATTGATTTAGATAGACTTCAATATTTTAAAGAGAAATATGGAGTATATATTATAGAAGATGGTGCTCAATCCATTGGATCTAAATGGAATGAAAAAAATGCTTTTTCTGTTGGTGATTTAAGTATAACGTCATTCTTTCCAACAAAAAATCTCGGAGGATATGGTGATGGAGGAATGGTATTTACCAATAATGAAGATTTAGCTAATAGAGTGAGAAAGTTAAGAGTACACGGAGCTGTCAAAAAATACTATCATGACGAAGTAGGTTTTAATTCAAGACTCGATGAAGTTCAAGCTGCAATACTTAGAATTAAATTAAAACATCTTAATGAATATATAGAAAATAGAATTAATGTCGCAAAAAAATATGATAAATTGTTTAAAGAATATAATTTAACAGATTATATTGATTATCCTGAAGTTTTTGAAGATAAATCACATGTATATCATCAATACGTTATTACATTAAAAAAGGGAAATAGAGATGAATTAAGGGAATTTTTAACTAAAAAAGAAATAGGTACTTCAATTTATTATCCAAAAGGATTACATCAACAAAAGTGCTTTGAATATTTGAGATATAAAGAGGGAGATTTACCAGTAACAGAAAAAGCTACAAAATCAACTTTGGCATTACCCATATTCCCTGAATTAAGAGATGATGAAATAGAATATATTGTAAAATCAATATATGAATATTATAAAAAGTAGGTAGACGACTACCTACTTTTTATATAACACTATTCCATAAGTATCAATATGTTTTTTTAAATCTGGATTATCTATTTTATTATAATCAACAACATCAAAAAAATAAGGCAAATATGTCTCTTCATTTAAATAAAAACTAATTTTTAATAGCAAATCACGTGTAATTTCTTTTCCTTTAATAGCAAGATCTATATCAGATCCTTTCTTATAATTTCCCATAGCCCTGCTTCCAAAAATCAAAACTTCTTCTATTTCTGGAATAGTTTTTATAAAATCTATAATAATTTTTAAATGTTCTTCTTTTAAACCAAATTTCATTTCTTTAACTCCTTTAACATGTTTTCATAAAATTTGTCTAATTCTGGTAAATATATTTCTTTAATTTTTTTCACTATTTCCATTGCAGTATTTTCATCATAAGTATGCACTGTCAAATTTCTATCTTCTAAGGCTTTGAGCCAATGCTCTCCATTATCTATAAATTCAAGCTGAAATGCAAGTTTTATAGCTTCTCTTGGGCTTTTTACAAGATATCCATTATATTCCAAAAAGTCTTTTAATACTTTCCATGATAATTCGAATGACATTTCAAAAAACTGTATAATTCCTGCTCTATCTAATTCATCCATATCTTCCATATTGATATATTTTTTTAATAACTTATATGATTTTTCAAAATTTTGAAATCTTTGCTTCCATCGTATATCTTTTTTATTCATTAAAATCTCTCCTTTTATAATATATATTTATTATACCAAAAAATAGTTCTTTAATTGTATTATGTTGTCCAAAAAGATACAATCACTCAGACAGCTTGATTGCTTATTTTTAAAAATTAAGAAAATTATAAAATAATGTTCTTCACCAGGTGAAAATTCTAAATCCTCGAAAATTCTCATTTTCGCAGGCCGTATCAAACTCACATCCATGTTCGGTTTCACTCAATTTTGCATCCATGCAAAATTGACCTGCTCCATTCGAATTTTCTCAGGAATTTTCAATGGTTCATCACATTATTTTTATAAATTTTCTTATGAAAATCAAATAATTTTCGAGTCTTCGTTTCTTTTATACTTTTTGGACAATCTAATTGTATTATAACAGATAAAATTTCTCTGATTTTTAACATTAAATTCAACAAAAATAGTTGACATATATATGTATAAAATATATAATAATATTAGAAGGTATATATAAAATACAT
This sequence comes from Marinitoga aeolica, assembly GCF_029910535.1. Taxonomy (NCBI): domain Bacteria; kingdom Thermotogati; phylum Thermotogota; class Thermotogae; order Petrotogales; family Petrotogaceae; genus Marinitoga; species Marinitoga aeolica. Next base: position 793,524 of record NZ_CP069362.1, on the reverse strand, counting down.
ATAGGAGGTGAGTGAAATGGCATATTATGACGACTATGGATACGGTTATGGAAGAGGAATGGGTCGCGGAAGAGGATTTGGTAGAGGTATGGGAAGAGGTTTTGGTTACCGCGCTGGATTTGGTAGAGGCTATGGAAGAGGATTCGGATATGGTGCAGAATACTATGATTATTATAGACCATCAGTAGAAGAAGAAAAAGCTATGCTATTAGATTACAAGAGATATCTTGAAGAAGAACTACATTTTGTAGAAGAACGATTAAGAGATATTGATAAATATTCTCAAGGAGGTGACAGATGATGCCAGGATTTGATGGCACAGGACCAATGGGTACAGGGCCAGTTGGAAGAAGACTAGGACCATGTTCTAACCCAAATTATGCTGCTGCACCTGTTAGTCCAAGATATGGTTGGTTTAGACCATTTACAAATGCTTTTTATGGATTAAGAAGAGGTTTTGGTAGGGGATATTATGGGTATGGAGCTGGATACGGAAGAGGATTTGGTAGAGGTTTTGGTTATGGAAGAGGCCGTGGAGCCGGATACGGTAGAGGTTGGTGGTAAATAAATATTTAAAGAGGGTTGTTTTTCAACCCTCTTTAATATAAATCAGTTTATAGATAAAGTAAAATAAAATATGAAAAAATAATATGAGAGAATCCTTGAAAATTCCCGAAAAATGTGAATGAAATCATGTATATTATTGGAATTCAAAAATAAAACGAATGAAAACTCGAAGATTGCCTGAAAAAATTATGAATGAAGGTTTCCAAAATCACATGGATGTGATTTTGAGTGAAGCCGAGCATGGATGCGAGTCTGAACGGAAACCGAGAATGATTAATTTTTTCAGATTAGCAATCAAACGTTTGAATGAGTTTTATTTTGATTCCAATTTTGAGGATTAGAATTTTCACCGGATGACAAATATTATTTTAAATATTTTATATTATCAACAATTTTAATTATATATAATTTATGTATATATAGTGATATAATATATATATATGATAATTTAAAATAGGAGGCTGAATATGAGAATTACGATATTAAGCGGAAAAGGTGGAACAGGCAAAACAACTGTTTCTACTAATTTAGCTTATGCTCTTTCTAAAAAATACAATGTTCAATTATTAGATGTTGATGTTGAAGAACCTAATGATCATTTATTTTTTGACATAAATTTTGAAAAAGAAGAAAGTGTTGATATGCTATTACCTGTAGTAGATAATGATGCATGTATAAGGTGTGGGGAATGTGCAAAAGCATGTCAATTCGGTGCTATTTCTGTATTTCCAACGGGAACTATGGTTTTTGAAAGTTTATGTCATGGTTGTGGCGCTTGTGCTATGGTATGTCCTGTTGATGCTATTACAGAAAAACCAAAAAGTCTTGGAAAAATAAGTTTAGGTAAAATAAATGATAATTTAAAATTTGGAATGGGGCTATTAAATATAGGAGAACCATCCGGTGTTAGAATAATAAGACAATTAAAAACACATATTGATGAACATGCTGATGTAATATTAATCGATTCTCAACCAGGAACATCATGTCCTGTCGTTGAAAGTCTAAGAAATACGGATTTTGCAATTTTGGTTACAGAACCAACTACATTTGGATTACATGATCTTTCATTAGCAGTGGATTTGGTAAAAGAAATGAAAATCCCTGCCGGAATTATAGTCAATAGAGATACTGGTAAAACAAATATGATTGATGAATATGCAGAAAAAGAAAATATTCCTATATTATTAAAGATTCCTTTTGATAGAAATATTGCTAAATTGTATTCTGAAGGAAAAATATTTGCAGAACATTTGCCAGAATGGGAAGAAAAATTCAATAACGTCTTCGATACAATAAAGGGGATGATTAAATGAAGCAATTAGCTATAGTTAGCGGAAAAGGTGGAACAGGTAAAACAACGTTAAGTTCTTCATTTGGTGCATTATTAAATAATGCTGTTCTTGCAGATTGTGATGTTGATGCTGCAAATCTCAATCTTATGTTCAACGGTGAATTAAAAGAAAAATATGATTATTATGGTGGAAAAAAAGCTATAATCGATCAAAATAAATGTGATAAATGTGGAATTTGTAAAAATATTTGTAGATTTGAAGCTATTACCTTTGAGAATGGTATATATGATGTAGATCCTTATGCCTGTGAAGGTTGTAACGCATGTGTGATTGCTTGTCCTCAAGATGCTATTAGATTAGAAACAGCATTATCTGGAGAATATTATTATTCTTCTGTGAATGATGAAAAAGATATTGTTCATGCTAACTTAAATCCTGGCGAAGAAACATCTGGAGGTTTGGTTGCAGAAGTAAGAAAACTAGCTATGAATAAAGCTCAGGAAAAAGGTAAAGACATTGTATTAATTGATGGAGCTCCTGGAATAGGATGTCCTGCTACATCATCTATAACTGCAACAGATTATGTTGTTATAGTAACGGAACCTACTTCTTCTGGATTACATGATTTAAAAAGAATCATTGAAACAGTTAGATATTTTAAAAGACCATTTGGTGTTGTTATAAATAAATATGATTTAAACCCTGTTGTAAGTAAAGAAATAATAAATTATTGTATAAGCGATAATATTGAAATTTTAGGCGAAATTCCTTTCGATGAAACAGTTGAAAAATCTAATCTTGAAATAAACCCAATTGTTAATTATGAGGATAGTATAGCCGCAAAAGCTATAAAAGAGATATTTGAAAAAGTAATGGAAAAATTAAAATAAATTTGGAGGTGTTAGTATGAAATTAGCAATACCATCACAAGGAAAAACATTAGATTCATTAAGTAATGACAGATTTGCAAGAGCAGAACTTTTTGTTATTTATGATTTAGAAAAAAATGAAATTGTAGAAGTAGTAGAAAATACTGCCAATGATGCTCATGGAATGGGACCAAAAGTTTCCCAAATGTTAGCAGAAAAAGGTGTAAATGTCTTAGTTTTAGAAAGTGTAGGTAAAAATGCTTTTGAAGTATTAAATGCTGCAGGAATTGAAGTATATTTAACAAAAAAAGACACATTATCAAATATTATTGAAAATTATAAAAATGGAAAATTAGAAAAGGTTGAAAATGCAACACATTAAGGAGTTGATATTATGAAAATAGCATTTGGTACAAAAGATGGAATACATATAAATGATGAACATTTTGGACATTCAAATATATATGTTGTATACGAATATGATGGTGAAAATTTCACTAAAGTTGAAGAAATAAAAAATCCTTATGCTGAAACACATATGCATGCAAAGGTTGAGGAAATTTTAGAATTTTTAGGACATTGTAAAGTGTGGGTAGGTAATTCCATGGGAAAAGGTTCAATGATTAAATTAGATAAATTAGGCTATAAGCCTTTAATAGTTGAAAGTAAAACCATTGATGATGCTTTAGAAGAAGTAAGATTTATGTTAGCAGGGGAAGTAGAATAACTTTCCTGGGAGGTGAGAATATGCCATGGGTAAAAGAAAGTGAATGTGTAAAATGTAAGATATGTGTAAATGTATGTCCTGTTGAAGGAGCAATAACACTTAAAAATGATGGTTATCCATATATAAATAATGATATATGTACAAGATGTGGGTTATGTATGGAAAAATGTCCGAAAGATGCAATAAGACCTAATTCGGAAAATCCAGCAATGCGTGGTATGGGTAGAGGAAGAGGACTTGGACATGGTATGGGCAGAGGAATGGGTAAAGGTTTAGGAAGAAATAGGGGATATTAAAAACAAAAAAGGGGTGATTTTTCTTGAAATTTGGAAAATTTGAAACGAAAAATCATATTTTTATGGCACCTGTGAAAACGGCTTTAGCTACACCAAAAACAGGATTTATCACTGAAGAACAAATTAAGTATTATGAAAGAAAAGCGAAAGGTGGAGTCGGCACAATTATTTTAGAGCCCATTTCTGTTTTACCTTCTGGAAAAGAGCATCCAAAACAAACTATGTTAAACACTGATGAACATATTGAAGGGCTAAAAAAATTAGCAGATGCATTACATCAATACGATACAAAGTTAGTAGTACATCTAAATCACGCTGGAAGAGCAGCTAATCCTAAAGCATCAGGTGAAATATTAGCCCCATCACCAATTAAATGTCCATCAACAGGTCAAACTCCAAAAGAATTAACCAATTATCAAATTGAACAACTAATTTATGCATTTAAAGAAAATGCATTGAGAGCACAAAAAGCTGGAGTAGATGGAGTTGAAATTCAATTTGGCCATGGATATATCGTTCATCAATTTTATTCTAAAAAATTAAATCAAAGAATAGATGAATATGGAAAAGATAAATTCAAATTTGCCAGAGAGCTTTTAACTGCTGTGACAGAAAATCTTGAAATTCCATTATTTATTAGAGTTTCAGGTAGTGAATTTGTAGAAAATGGTATTACTAATGAAGATTTATCAAAAATATTTGCATTAGCTGAAGAATTTGGAGTTTCAGCAATTCATGTTGGATGGGGCAATGCATGTGATTCTGCTCCTTGGTATTATAATCATATGTCATTACCATTAGAAGTTATGGATAACAAATTAAAAGAAATAAGGGAATTAACAACATTGCCGATTATAGCAGCCGGTAGAATGCATAAAGATGAAAGATATAAATATTTAGTTGAAGGAAAAATTGTGGATGGTGTAGTTTTTGGAAGACAATTAATTATAGATCCTGATTTTCCAAATAAAATACTATCCAATTCAGATGATTATCTAAGATGTGGAAGTTGTTTGCAAGGATGTCTTGGTAATGTAAAAGCTGGAAAACCAATAGGTTGTATTGCAAATCCGGAGGTTCATAAAGAATTTGTTGTAGAAAAATCAGAAAAGAAAAAAGTTGCCATTATTGGTGGCGGACCTGCAGGGTTATTTGCAGGATTATATTTAAAGAAAAAAGGTTATGATGTAACTATATTTGAAAAGAACAATTATTTAGGTGGTCAATGGGTATTAGCTTATAAATCACCAGGTAAATTATCTATGAAGGATACATTAGATGATTTAATAAGAAAGGCAGAAAAGGAATTAGAAATAAGAATGAATACAGAAGTAACAAAAGATACATTTGAAAATGAAAAATTTGATTCAATAATAGTTGCTACTGGAGCATATCCATTTGTTCCTCCTATAAAAGGATTGGAAAGTTATATTACAGGTTTTGGTTTCTTTGACGGTGAAGAAGTCAAAGGGGAGAGGGTATTAATTATTGGCGGTGGCTTAATAGGATTGGAAGTTGCTGAAGCATTGGTAAAAGAAAATAAAAAAGTTACAGTAATTGAAGCATTAGACGAGGTAGGAAGAGGAATGGAAATAGTGGCAAGTAAATTGTTCCAAAAAAATTATGCCCCCAAAATTAGTATTTATACAAACACATTAGTAAAAGAAGTAAAAGGAAAAGAAGTATTTGTTAAAGCAAAAGATGGAGAAGAAAGTTCTTTAGGAGAATTCGATGATATTGTTATAACAGCAGGTACAAAATCAGAAAATAAATTATATGAAGAATTATCTAAAGAATTTGACAATGTTTATTTAGTTGGAGATGCTATGAAAGTAGGTCAAATTATAGATGCTACTCAAGAAGCATTAGAACTGGCAGAAAAAATATAATAAATATACCCCAGTAGAAAATCTACTGGGGTATTTATAATTATTAGTATAATTAATTACATTTGTGCTAAAGCTTGCTCTGCAGCTACTGCAAGAGGATATACAGTTGGTGCGGCAGTTAATAATGGATGTGTTCCAATTTGCATTGTAAGTAAATCTTTTATATTAACTTCTTTTTGAATAGCAAGACTGATAATATTTATTATTTCTCCAACACTCTTTCCTCCAACAATTTGAGCACCTAATAATAAACCGCATTCTTTCGAGAAAATTAATTTCATGGTAATTTTTGAAGCATCAGCAAATTTTCCTGGGTGCCTATCAACTACTTCTGCTTTACCAACTACAATATCGAATCCTTCTGCTTTAGCGACTGCTTCGGTTATACCAGCAGCAGCAAATGCTTTTCCTCCAATCATTGTTGAATAAGCATTTAATGAGCCTTTATTTGTTCTGAGTAATTTTAGTTTGTATAAATTAGAAGCTGCGATTCTTGCATCAAAAACAGCTGCAGATGCGAGCATTAATCTAGAAGGTTTTCCTGTAAAATAATCTTTATGTTGTACACAATCGCCGGCAGCAAATACATCTTGTGCTGATGTTCTCATATAATCATCTGTTTCTATGTATCCCCATTCTGTAACTTTTATTCCCATTTTTTTAGCTAATTCTGTATTTGGCTTATAACCAGTTGCCATAATTACTATATCAGCTGGCAATTCTTCACCATTTTCTAAAATAACCTTTTCAACTTTTCCATTTCCTGCAATTTCTTTAACTTTTGTACTTACTAATACCTTTACATTATCACTTTCAATTTCTTCTTTTGCTATTTCCCCAAAATCTGCATCAAATGAAGCGGGTAATAAGTAGTCTCTTGCTTCTATCAATGTTACATTTTTTCCAGATTTTTTTATTTCATCGGCGACTTCAACTCCTATAAACCCACCGCCAATAATAACTATATTTTCCGCATCTTTAAGTTTTTCTTGAACATTTCCTAAATATTTATAATTTTTAGGAATAGTCATAACATTTTCTAAATCGTGACCAGGAATTGGTATAACAAATGGTGTTGAGCCTGTTGCTATAACTAATTTTTCATATTCAAATTCTTTTCCACTTTTTGTTACTATTTTCTTTTCTTGAACATTCCCATCAACTACTTCATCGATTAATAAGTCAATATTATTTGCTTTAAATTTCTCCTCTATTCCCATATAGTCTTTTTCAACAGCACCTAATGTGTGAAATATATATGGAATTCCACAAGGAACTAATTCTTTTTCTAATTTTTTTACAACTAATATTTTTTTATCTTTATAGATTTTCCTTGAAGTCATTGCTGCAATTAATCCTGCGGCACTTCCTCCGATAACAATAATATCATATTTCATAATAACACCTCCAATATAGTTATATTATTCACATTACTATGTGCAAAAAATCCCTTGTTTATATTATATCACAAAAAAGCATATATATTTTTAAAACAGATATATAAATTCAGTTAAAATAATATTAATAAAATTAGAACATTAGAAATTTCTAATGTTCTAATTTTATTTTGCTTAAAAATATGATACTACTAATTAGCATAATACTTACGAAAGACAAAACTATTGTAAAACCAATATTTTTAATAACAGCACCAATTATTAGAGGTAAAATAGCTGTAACTATATTGAGAGCTCCAGAAATTCCTACATATAAAGCTCTATTTTCATGATTGCTAATTTCAATTAATACACCTTCAAAACACATTTGTCTAGCACTAAGAGTAAAACCTGTAATAAGAAATATCAAAGCATAAATAATAGGATTAGTATGACTAAGATACAATGCTACAAAAGGTAGTAAACTTCCAAGAATAGTGCAATAAAACAAAACTCTTTTATAACCTTTACTATGAAGTATTTTTCCCCAGAAAAAACTTGCTAATACTATACCAACCATTTGTAATAGTAAGAAATTTCCTACCATATTAGAAGCATTAGGGAATGATTTTTTTGCTAATAAAATGTAAAACGGAATGATAATAAGCCCAAACCCCGTTAAATTACTGAAAATTACATAGTTTAAAAGGTTTCTGTCATGAGTTAATATTTTTGGTATGCTTTTGATTATTTCTGAAAAAGAAGGAAAACTCTTTGTTGTTTCTATCTCTTTTTCTTTAATAGCCCAAAACCCAAGTGAAGCTATGAATAAGGAAAAAGATGCAATTAAGAACATAGTTGAATAGTTTTTTGGGTATTTTAAAGTATTTAATATATATTTGGCTAAGAATGCACTTAATAAAGCGAAAGAACTCCTTGAAATCTGTCTTGTGCTCATAAATTTTCTTTGGATATCTTTAGGAATAGATTTGCCTAATAGATCGGTATAACTTACTCCTGCAAAAACTCCGCTAAATGAAAATATAGATATTATTATTATAATTGAGGTTAATAATATTGTATTTGGCATAGGTGAAATTAAAATAAGACCAATTGCCAACAATGAAAAAATTCTTAAGTATATTCCAGCTAATAGATATGTTTTTTTTCTTTTTTTAGATACAAGGAAACTGGCAAACAATAATTGTGCTAACAATGGAACTCCGACTGTAATTGCAGTGACAATTCCGAGAATAATTTCTCCTCCTCCAGCTTTTAAGATTAAAGAAGGGATTACAGTATTTAACTCTATAAAAGAACTTGCGATGGCTAAAAATACAGCGTGCCATATGAAAGCGTAAAAATTTCTTTTTATATTTTCCATATTTACCTCCTTGTTTATTCGTTAAGCGAATATTTTATTATATTTATTATAACATAAATGAATTAATGAATTAATTTTTTTAGAAAAAATTTTATCGACAATCTAAATAAAATAAAAACCTTATTTTGTTTTTATATGATATAATTAAAACGGAGGTGGGATAATGTGGTTATTAATTTCTGATACGCATGATAATATGCATAAAATGAAGGAAATTGAAAAAATTATTGAAAGAGAAAATATTACAGCGATATTTCATTGTGGGGATTTTGTGGCGCCATTTGTATTACCATATATTCTAAAAGAGGGAATAGATTTTTATGGTGTGTTTGGCAATAATGATGGTGAAAAATTATTGTTAAGTGAAAGATCAAGTAAAAAGATATTGCCGGGCCCCAGAGAATTAAAAATTAATGGATATAGAATTTTAATGATGCATGAACCTTATAGTTTAAATGCTGCTGAAAAAAGTGGATTATATGACTTTGTCTTTTTTGGTCATACTCATGAAATAGTAAGCAGAAAGAATGAAAATGGAACTATTATTGTAAATCCTGGCGAAGGTTCTGGTTGGCTTACTGGAAGGGCTACTGTAGCTTTAATAGATCCGGTAGATAAAGAAGTAAATATAATGAAAATATAAATAAAAAGCTCCCTTAACTTGGGAGCTTAAATTTCTATGGAGCGGAAAACGGGATTCGAACCCGCGACCCCCTGCTTGGCAAGCAGGTGCTCTACCACTGAGCTATTTCCGCATACATAATAATTGGTGCGCGAGGTGGGACTTGAACCCACACGGGTAAATCCCACTGGATTCTAAGTCCAGCGCGTCTGCCAATTCCGCCACTCGCGCGATGGCAGAGATATAAAAAACTGGTGACCCGCCTGGGACTCGAACCCAGGGCCCCTTGATTAAAAGTCAAGTGCTCTACCGCCTGAGCTAGCGGGTCACGCTCAATCCGTGTATTATTATATATTATTTTTTTTCATTTGTCAAGTTAAGAAAAGACTTTTTTATTTAAGAGAATAAAAACTTTCTTTTTCGATATATTTAATCTAAACAAAATAGGTAAAAATAGTAATTTATTATTAGTTGTTTTGGTTTGTTATAAGCAATAAAAGATAATTAAACCATGAAATATAGCTTTAATTACCGAAATTTTCAATTTTAAAATGGATATATCTTGGTATAATTAATGAGAGTGAATTTGAAATTGGGAGGTGTATAAAATGAAAAAAATACTATTTTTTCTTTTTTTCTTTGTTTTTACTATATATTTTGCCGATAATATCCAATGGGAAGATCAGGTAATTTATTTTTTAATGATTGATAGATTTTCAAATGGAGATTATAGTAATGATGTTATGACAGATAATGGGATTGAATCTGGCCCAGTAAACTCAAAATACAATGGTGGTGATTTAAAGGGAATTATTTCTAAGTTAGATTATATAAAAGATTTAGGAGTAACTGCTATATGGATAACTCCGCCAGTAGCAAATCAATGGTGGGACGGTTACGTGAATTATGGAGGATATCATGGATATTGGGCAAGAGATTTTAAAAAAATAGATGAACATTTTGGAGATATTGAATTATATAAAAAATTAGTTGAAGAAGCACATAAAAGAGGAATTTATGTAATTCAAGATATAGTAGCGAATCATATGGGAAATTTCTTTATATATAAGGATGGGAAATATTTTTTAAATGAAAAAAGTATTCCAACCAATAAACCTACGCAATATCCATTTAATATGAATGATTACAATGATCCTGAACAAAGGAAGCTTAATATATATCATTACCCATCTGATATAAAAGATCCGAATAAACAAAATATGGAATTTGCTAATTTAGACGATTTAAATACAGAAAATCCTATAGTTATAAATGCATTAAAAGAATCGTATAATTTCTGGATTAAAGAAGTTGGAATAGATGGATTTAGAATAGATACAGCAATCTATGTCCCTCATGAATTCTGGAAAAAATTTTTAAATGATAAAGATGGAATTTATTCAACTGCTAAAAAATATGGAAAAGAGAATTTTATAGTTTTTGGTGAAGCATGGATTACACCAAAACCTTTTGATAATATTGGTGAAAAAACTTTAAAAGAATATTTCGATGATGGCTATAATTCTATGCTTGATTTTCCTCTTTTGACAGATATAAAGCGTGTTTTTAAAGAAGGGAAACCAACATCTTATATAGCATTTAGATTAAAAGAAAGACAAAAATTTTATGATTCTAAAAGATTAGTGACTTTTGTTGATAATCATGATATGGATAGATTTTTAAAAGGTGCAACAAAGAATGATTTAAAACAAGCTTTAACTTTAATTTTTACTATTCCAGGGATTCCAACCATTTATTATGGTACAGAACAAGGTTTTGTAGAAACAAGAGCAACAATGTTTAAAGGAGGATTTGGATCAAATGGAGTAGATCATTTTAATGAAAACAATGATTTATATAAATTTATTCAGGAATTAATAAAATTAAGAAAAGAAAATAAAGCTTTTAGGTATGGTAGTATAGAAGTTGTTTTTGATGATGAATTGGGACCAGGAGTATTAGCCTATACAGTAAGTTATAAGAATGAAAAATACCTTATTATGATAAATACAAATGCAAAAAGAAAATATGCAACAGGGATAGATCTTAAAATAGAAAAAGGTAAAGTACTTAAAAATATTTTTGCTTTAAATATGCTAGGAAAAGATATTACTTATGACGGTGTTTTAAATGTTCTTATGAACGGAAAGGCTGTAGCTATTTATAAATTTACGGATAATATGAAACCTCTCAAGTCAAAAAAGGTCTTTGTAAATATATCAAATTTAAAAGATGAAGAAAAATTTAAAACAGATTTTTTAATAAAAGGTGTAGCTTCTAATGCAAAAAGTATAAAATTAATAATAGATGGTGAAGAAAAACCGTATGCTTCTATTAAATTAAATATGAAAGAAACTGAAAATTGGGAGATTCCAGTAAAAATAGCATCATTTACTCCTGGGAAGCATAAAGTTTTTGTAAAAGCATATGGAAAAACTCCAATTTTTAATAATTACTCAAAAACATATGAGATTATTATTGATATTCCATCTAAAGAACTTGCTTATGTTGAAGATGTTTTAGGTGATGATAAAGGGCCATTTGGTACATATAGGTATCCTTTGGATACAACATTTAAAAATCAAGAAGATATAAAAGCAGTAAGGGTGCAACAGATTGGAACTCAATTAAAAATAGATTTAATAATGAAAGAGATAACTGATAGCTGGTCACCTGCAAATGGTTTTGACCATGTAACTTTTCAGATATTTTTTGATAATCCAAACAAGGAAGGGATTACAGTATTACCTAATCAAAATGCAAAAATGCCAGAAGGTTTGGATTGGGATTATGAATTATATTTAACAGGATGGGTAGTTTCTGCACACAGTAGTGAAGGTGCTGACGAAAATACAATGGGAAAACCTATAACTCCAGTTCCAACTATAAAAGTTAATAAACAATTAGCAACAGTGAGTTTTACTATTCCGTTGTCTGTTTTTGAAACGGATAATTTAACAGGATGGAGTATTTATGTGACTACCTATGATTATGATGGAATTGAATCGGTATTGAGACCATTAAGTCCTGAAGGAGGGCAATGGGCTTTTGGTGGAGGTAAACCAACTGATCCTAAAATCATGGATGACATATTAATTTCTATAAAATAGAGGGAGTGTTTTTGCACTCCCTTTTATTTATTAAATAGTAGTATTAATCCTGTTCCGAATAAAGCTAAATCACTAAAAAATCCAAGAACATTAAATTTTTCCTCATTTTTAATTATTTCATGGTTTGAATAAGATTTTTGAAATATTTTTTGATGATTTTTATTTAAAATTTCCATTGTTAGCACATAACTTATGGTATATTTTTTTAAAAATGAAATTCCAGAATTATTTGTAATAATATTTTGGGTTATGTTATGTACATAAATGTTAATAGTATAATCGTTTATATCTGAATTTTTCGACAAAATAATCAAATTTTTCTTCTTAATTAAATTTTCTTCTATAAGATTTTTTAAAAGAATAAGGTCAATGTATTTGTTTTTACTGGAAATAGAAATAGGATTTGCAAGAAAATAAAAATCTATCCCAAGTGGAATCATTAATGAGGAATAAAGAATATCTGAATTTAAGTTTTTTATAATATCAAAAGCAGAAAAAGTAAAAAATAAAAAAGCAGTAGGAGAGTATTTTAATAATGGAATACTTTTCTCAGCTATTAATGATGTTGTTAAACCAGAATATTCATTTTTATAATCCCTGTAATACCTTAATGGCGAAGCTTCAGTAATAATATTTATAACAATATTTCCTTTAACTGTGTTTAATATGTCATTTGATAAAATTTGAGATATTTCAGAATATTCTTCATAGGTAAGTTGATTTAGTAATTCTTCTGAAAAAGATAATGTACTTAATAAAATTACTATGATAATAATAATTTTTCTCATAAACTCCCTCCTTTTAATTGTCTAAGTATTTCTCAATTAATTTTACCATAAAATTTATTATTAATATTATTGTAATATTTTAGGTTTATAATATGACCAAGAGGTCATATGACCGATGAGTCGTAAAGGAGGTGGTGGTTTTGCCAAAACAAACTTTTTTCAATTTACCGGAAAAAAAGCGAGAAAGAATAATTAATGCTGCATTGGAAGAGTTTAGTGAAAACCTTTTTTCAAAAGCCAGTATAAATAAAATAGTGGAAAAAGCAAAAATCCCTAAAGGAAGTTTTTACCAGTATTTTAAAAATAAAAAAGATTTATATAAATATATCTTAGATCAAATATTTCAATTAAAAATAAAATATATCTCAGATTCTTTGAAAAATAGAAATTCAAGTGATTTTTTTGAATCGTTTGAAGCAATGATCGAAGCTGGTTTTAAATTAACTTTAGATTATCCATTATATGCAAAAATTGGGCAAAATTTTATGTTAGAAGATAGAAAGTTTGTTTCTGAAATTACAGAAGAATACTCTTCACAAGGAGAAAATTTCGTTTTTTCATTATTAAAAAAAGCACAAGATAATGGTGAAATATATGAACATATTGATTTAAAAATGGTCTCTTTTTTAATTTCTAAAATATCTATTTTCATTTTAGATTATATAAAGCAAAATAATGAAAGTATGGATTATGAAAATATAAAAAAAATTCTTAATGATTTTATGTTCATCATTAAAAATGGAATAAGGAGGGGTAAAAATGATAAAGATTAATAATTTAAAAAAGTATTATGGAAAACATAGGGGGATTGAAAATGTTTCATTTGAAATCAAAGAAGGAGAAATATTAGGATTAATTGGACCAAATGGTGCTGGAAAAACAACAACTATCAGAATATTAACAGGCTTTTTAAAACCTGATAACGGAGAAGCTTTAATAGATGGTAAAAAAATGCCATATGATGTGGATTTAGTTAAAGAAAATATTGGTTATATTCCTGGGGAAGTAAATTTCTATGGAGATATGAAAATATCTGAATTTTTAGAGTTTAACAGGTCATTTTATAAAAATATTGATAGAGAATATGAAAAAGAAATTATTGAGTTGTTGGGGATAGAAGTAAATAAAAAATTTAAAGCTTTGTCTCTTGGAAACAAGAAAAAAGTTGCTATTTTACAAGCATTGGTTCATAAGCCGAAATATTTAATTTTAGATGAACCAACTAATGGACTAGATCCATTAGTTCAGCAAAAATTCTATGATTTAATTAAAAGACATAAAGAAATGGGAGCAGTGATATTATTTTCATCTCATATACTATCAGAAGTAGAAAAGTTATGTGATGCTTTTGCAATGATTAAAGATGGCTCTGTTGTAAAATCAGGAACTATAGAAGGGTTAAAAGATATATCTAAGAAAATAATAAATGTGTATGGATTGAGCTTTATTGAAGACTTGAAAAAATACAAAAATTCGAAAAATAAAAATACAACATATACATTTGAGATTAAAAGTGCGGAGTTAAAAATTTTTCTGAAAGATTTAGTAAAAACAGAATTTTCTGATATAGAAATCAAAAACCCTGCTTTAGAAGATATTTTCTTAGAGCTATATAAATAGGGGGTGCTGATATGAATTTAATAAAAAAAGAATTTAAGTTTAATTTTAAAAATCTTTTTATCTGGATTATTGTAATTACTTTATTTAATTTAATGTTTATAAGTTTATCTGATATAATAAGCGAAGAAAATTCAGCCTTTATGAATTTATTAAAAAGAATGCCAAAAACTTTTCTTGATGCTTTTAATATGGATCCAGAGACATTATTAAGACCTGAAGGAATGTTGGGTACAGAAGGTATGACATTTATGTTCATATTTTTTGGATTATATGCATCTATGTTAGCTAGTAAATTATTTGCAGGTGAATATGATAATAAGACAATTGAATATCTATTAATAAAACCATATTCCAGAAATAAAATATTTTTACATAAATTTTCTGTTATTTTAATCAATGCAATAATTTTATTTTTAGTTTTTTTAGGAACTGAATTCTGGTTTTTTAATCAATTTGTGAATAGAGAATTTAGTAACAACATTTTATTTGCTTTAGCTATCTATCTTTTTGTAATTGCAATCTTTTTTGCTGCAATTGCAACCTTAATTTCAACATTAATTCAAACGAGAAAATTGACCAATTCTATATCATTAGGATTATTATTTTTTATGTATTTCGGATATACTGTTACTGAAGGAGTTAAAAATACCGAACTTTTAAGAAAACTTAGTGTTTTTTATTATATCCCAATTAGAGAAACTTTAAAAAGTGAGAATATTTATTTATTAAACTCGTTCATTATCATTTTAATTTCTTTAATGATATTCTATGCTTCTCAAAAACTATTTGAGAAACAAGATATAAGCGTATAGGGGGGTGCTGATATGTTATTAAAAAAA
This sequence comes from Marinitoga aeolica, assembly GCF_029910535.1. Classification (NCBI taxonomy): domain Bacteria; kingdom Thermotogati; phylum Thermotogota; class Thermotogae; order Petrotogales; family Petrotogaceae; genus Marinitoga; species Marinitoga aeolica. The sequence continues at coordinate 778,142 of NZ_CP069362.1, read as the reverse complement.
GAATTAAAATTTAATTATAAACCATTTTTAATATGGACTATTGTATTGTTATTTTTTTCTGGTATGATTGCTCCTTTTGTGGATGTGATTATGGAAGATGCTGCATCTTTACAAGATTTTATTAAATCAATGCCAAAATTCATGTTAAAACTTTTCAATATTAATGAGAATTTTATTACTCCTGAAGGCTTTTTTAGTGCAAAAGTTATGATAATGGCTGAAATTTTTGCGGCAATTTTTGCTGTGACTTTGGCTGCTAATATTTTTGTTGGAGAATTTGAATCAAAAACTATAGAATATATTTTAACAAAACCATATTCAAGAAATAAAATATTCATGAAAAAAGCTTATACGCTCTTTATATATTACACATTATTTGCTTTAATATTTTGTATATCTGTATTATGGCTATTTAGTATATATGTTCATTATGATTATAATTCGTCTATATTAGCCGGTTTTGCATTATATTTGTATGTTATAGAAATTCTTTTTGGAGCTTTAACGATATTGTTTTCTGTTATTTTCCAAAATTCTTTTACAACAATATCGACTACAATGGGTATTTTTTTAATAATGTTTGTTGCCGATATGTTAGGAAATGTTGATGAAAAGTATGAATGGATAAGAAATTTAACATTGTTTAAATACATTCCTTTAGGTAATACTGTTAAATACTCTAAAGTTTATATAGGAAATTCTATACTTTTTATTATGTTAGGAGTCATAATAACAATTATTGCAGGAAAAATTTTTGAAAAAGAGGATATATTAATTTAGGTGCTATTGTAGCCCATTTGCATATTAAAGGTGTATAATATAATTAAGGAGGCGATAATATGAAAAAAATCATCATTATATCATTACTTATTATTAGTGTGTTTGGATTCGCAATAAAATCTGATATTGTTCCTCAACATGAACAAGGTTTCTTTGTTAATTTTGAGAATATAGGTTATTCACTCTCTTCTATAGAAATTTCAACTGCCCCATTATTAGATATTTTAGGAGTATATAATATTGGATTTAGATATTATTTAGAAAAAAATATAGTGTTAGATTTAAATGGGGGAATTATAGATCCGTTTGTTTTGCCATCATATTTTGGAGAGCCCAGACCAACTGATGGATATTTATATATTTATTATTTTAATGGGTATAATCATAATAATTTTAATTTTGGGAATTTTTCACTAAAAACACACATTCAACCATCTCTATATGGAATATCTATGCAAATTAATGATGTAAACAATAAACCATTTAATTTAGGATTAAATGCTATAACAATCAAAGGTTTTTCTCAATTGGGATATTATTTAGCAGATAATTTGGAGTTATTCGGAGGTGTTGAAGGAGGATATCTACTTTCAGTAAATGTAAATCCAGATCCTAATGACCCAGATTTTAATCAGGTTATAAGAAAAGCTAAAGACGAGTCACTTTATTCTATTGGACGTGGCGGCATAAGATTTTATTCAGGAGATGTATTTGGTGTTGAATTAGGTTATAGGATAACTTTAGTTGATGGATTTTTGAAATTTTTACAAGGATACAATGCTACAGATTATATATATAATTCATTTAGTTTAACATCTATATATACTGCTATATTAAACGAAGAAGATCCATTTAAAGACATTAATATCCCATTTATAACAACAGATTATTATTTGTCTTTTACAGTTAAGTTCTAATGAAATATTTGTTTTTTACAAATAAAAACAAATAATAGATACTGCTGTATCTTATTAATAAAAAAACAGGCGATGATTTCGCCTGTTTTTTATTAAAATAACTCGTTAATCTAATGACCTCATTGCTTCATTTGGGGATAGTTTGGAAGCGGCTTTTGACGGAAGATAAATAAATATTACAGAAATCAAATAAAACGTGAGAGACATTAAAGATAAGCTTCCATATGGAATTTTAAAAACAGCACCACTATCAGCAAATAATCTTGTAAAAATCAAATAACTTGTAAAAGTTCCAGATGATACTCCAATAATTATTCCTAATATAATAATTATTGTCGCTTCTATAAAGAAAGATAAAAATACCATATTTTTTGTAAAACCTATAGCTTTTAGCATTCCAACAACTCTTCTTCTTTCATTTACCGATTTCATCATTGTTATTGCAATACCTATTATTCCTACCATCAATCCAAAGTATAAAAATGAATTGAATATACTCACCATCCCTTGAGAGGCTTTTAATCCTAAATTGAGTAAATCATCTACAAATATATAAAATTGATTTTTACTTTTTAAGTATTTTTCTATATTTTGTTTAAATTTTGAATTCATAGAAAAGAAAAAACCATGTATAGCATCTTTTTTATATTTTTCTATATTATTATTATTTATACTCATAACTGGACCCATTGCTAAAGATTCACTTATTTTTGAAGTAATAGCCACTATTTTAAATGTAATTGTACCAGTTATTGTCTCATTTTGATTAGGGCCAAATGATTGTTTAGGGATATAGGCAGTATACGTTTTACCCAATTCAAAATTATAACCATATTTTGGATCTGTTAAACGCTCAGGAATAATAGCATATTCTGGATTGTTATATACTTTTAACCAAACCTCTTTATTAGATAAATTCTTAAATTCTTTTATAGTTTCTTTTATTTTTAATTTGTTTTGTGTGAAAAATTCTTTTGATCCAAACACTAAAGCATAGTCTTCTTTTTCTTCATTTTTTGCTTTTAAAAAATAAAATTCTCCAACACTATTAATTCCATTAACATTTTTAAATTCTTCTTCATCTATTTTAACAGGAAATAAATTAGTTGGCATTTCAACAACTACTCCATCGAAGCCAGCAAATAATGTATCTCTTGAGCTTTTTAATTGTTCTTGCTGTATATATGGAAGTATTGTTAAAATAACAATAATAAATATGACCATTCCGTATAGTGTAATAATAGCCCCTGTTCTTTTTCTGTTTCTCATAGGATAAGAAAATGCTATTTTTAATATAGGAACGAACTTTCCCTTAAGTCTTATAATATTTAATAGGAATATTTCAATATATTTTAGGTTAAAAGTAGTTATCATAATTGCAGAAATCAATATTAAAAAGCTTTTTACGCCTAAAATTATTAAACTATCTATCTTTAAAAATAATGCAATAATAAAAACTATAATAGCAAAGCTGTTTTCGATTGCATACTTATATTTTTCAAATTTAGTTTTCTTTTTTTCTTCTTCTAAATCTTTTATGGCATTTACTATATTTAATTTACCTATTGAGTGTGAATACCAAAATGTTATTGTTAATGGCAATAATATTCCTACAGCTATACCTATAATAATAGAATTTGGAGAAATATAATATGAGTCAATTAATGGTATTTCACCTATTATATTTTCAAATGATGATAGTGATTTAAATAAAGTTGTAACTTTTGAAAAAGTAAATCTTGAAATCAATAAACCTGTGAATATTCCAAAAGGAATTGAAAAAATAGTATAAAAAATGCTTTCGTAAAAAATGATATTTCTAATATCTTTCTTTTTAAACCCTATTGCTCTTAACACTCCTAATTCTTTTTTCCTTTCTGCTACTAGCATAGAGTACATATTAATAATCAATACGCCACCTGAAATTATAGCAAATAAACTTAAAGCTAAGAAGATATATGAAACTCCACCTCTATCTACTGCTTTAATTTGATTATTTTTTACAGGGATAAATTCTCCTTCAATGTTATATTTAGTATATAAATCTTTTATTGTATTAGTTAACTTATTACCTGCAATAAAATCACCTTTATTAGAAATTAAAATTTGATAATATTTATTGTTTGGGATTTTAGTCATATTTTGACCAGCTTTTAATGTAATGAATACTGTACCAATTCCATTATTAGCGTCTAATCCTCTATAATTTAAAACACCTTTAGAATTTATTATTTTTATGACTTTAAATCTCTTTGGAAATAATATATTTATTGGAGAAGCTCCTGTTATTATTTCTATATAATCTCCTTCAGATATTTTTAATCTGTCTGCTAATCTTTTTGTTATAATTGCTTCATTATTTTTCAATTTAAAAAATTCTGATGGAATATTTATTTTTTCTTCTCCAAAAGATTTTGTTAATTCATAATTCATACCAACTATACTTGCCTGAGCTAATTCGGAAATTTTTAACCCCTGAATATTGCCTTTCTTGGTTACAGGGTATAATTTAAAAAATATAGGTATAACCCCATCTATTAAATCTTTTTCTTTTAATTCTTTTATGAATGGCTCAATTTTATTATAATCTAAACTCACTTTTGAATTTATTACCTCATCTATTTCTCCAAAAAACATATCAACACTTTTGTAAATATAATTTTTAAAGGAGTCATTCATACCAAGAGAACCTATAATAAAAGCGGTTCCAACCATAGATCCAAGGATCATCAAAAAAGATTCTCTTTTTATTCTAAAAATATTTCTAAATGCAATTTTTAAAACATGTTTATGAAAAGAAGCTTTGATAAAAAAATAAAATATTGATAATATTGAAATAATTAAAATAATCCACATAAACATATTATCACCCCAAATTTTCGTATTCTGTTAAAAAGCCACTATCCATCCTTAAAATTCTTTGGGTGTATTCAGTTATTCGTGGATCATGTGTAACAATTACGAATGTTTGATTATTTTTTTCATTTAATTCTCTGATTAAATTCATTACACTCATACCAGTTTTTGTATCAAGAGCACCTGTTGGTTCATCTGCCCAGATAATTTTTGGTTTTGTTACAAGGGCCCTGGCAATAGATACTCTTTGAGCCTCTCCACCGCTGAGCATATTTGGAAAACTCTTCATTCTATCTTTTAATCCAACTTCTATCAACATTTCCTCTGCTAATTCTCTGGCTTTTTTTTCATCATAACCTAATATAAGCAGAGGTAATTCTACATTTTCAACAGCATTTAAAACAGGAATTAGATTGAAAAATTGAAATATAAAACCCATATTTTTTGCTCTAAAATTAGTTAAATCATCATCTTTTAATGTTGTTATATCAATATCATTTATTATAACTTTTCCTTCAGTAGGTTTGTCTATTCCAGATAAGCAATTTAAAAGAGTTGACTTTCCAGAACCCGATGGACCCAAAATTGAAACCATTTCTCCATTTTTTATTTCTAGATTTATTCCTTTTAATGCATGAACTTCTATTTCTTCATTTTTATAAATCTTTTTTAAATTTATTGTTTTTATCATAATAACACCTCCAAAATTGAGGGATTTTATTATCATTTTAATTATACACCTAAACATTTGCTTCGCAAAGATAAATACAAAATTTATCAAAATTATGCTTCACAAAGATAAATACATTTAATAAAAAATTCAATATTTTTTATTTTATACTTTGTCTAAAAACAAAAAAGGAAGGCAAAAAGCCTTCCCTTATATATTATAATTATAATTTTAGTTCATCTAATCCTTTTTCAATGATTTCTTTAGTATCTCTTGCAATCATCAATTCTTCATTTGTAGGAACAACCATTGCAGTTACCTTTGAATCAGGAGTTGATATTATTTTTTCTTCTCCTCTAACTTTATTAGCTTCTTTATCTACAGAAATTCCTAAGTACCCAAGATAATTTTCAATAATTTCTTCTCTCATTATAGGTGAATTTTCTCCAACACCTGCTGTAAATACTATTGCATCAACACCATTCATAGCAGCTGCATATGCTCCAATATATTTTGCAATTCTATATTCGTATATATCAAAAGCTAATCTACATACAGGATCTCCTTCAATAGCATTATCTTCAATATCTCTCATATCACTGCTAAATCCTTTAGTTAATCCTAACACACCACTTTTTTTATTTAAAATATTAACTACTTCTTTTGCGGATAAACCTTCTTCTTTTTCTAAAAATTCAACTATAGCTGGATCAATATCTCCACTTCTTGTTCCCATTACTAACCCTTCTAATGGAGTGAAACCCATAGATGTATCAACTGAAACACCGTTTTTTACTGCAGCAATAGAAGCGCCGTTACCTACATGTACAGTAATTATTTTTAATTGATCATAAGGTTTACCTAAAATTTCAGCAGCTCTTTTTGATACATATCTGTGACTTGTTCCATGGAAACCATATCTTCTAATTTTATATTTTTCATAATATTCATATGGAATAGCATATAAATAAGCTTTTGGAGGCATTTTTTGATGAAAGGCTGTATCAAAGACACCAACTTGAGGAACACCCGGTAACAATTTCATTGCAGATTTGATTCCCATAATATTTGCAGGATTATGCAAAGGAGCTAAGAAAGATAATGTTTCAATAGTTTTTAAAACTTCATCAGTTATTTTAACTGAAGAAGCGAATCTTTCACCACCATGAACAACTCTATGCCCTACGGCTTCTATTTCACTTAAATTTTTTAATACTCCATATTTTTCATCTGTTAATAAATCCAACACGAGTTTTAAACCTATTTCATGATCCGGAATTTCATGATCTAAAATATGTTTTTCTCCGTTTACTCTATGAACAATTCTTGAACCGTTAATTCCGATTCTTTCTACTAAACCTTTTGATAATACTTTTTCAGATGTCATGTCTAATAATTGATACTTAATAGAAGAGCTACCAGAGTTAATAACAAGTACTTTCATTTTTATTCCTCCTTTTGGAATTTTTGTCACTTTCATTATATCAAATAAATTTTTAAATTACAAAACAAGTTATTTTTGTTTATATTAATTCAAAATCAATAATTTGATATTTTCTTCAATTTTTATGAAATTTTAAGTTAAAAAAATCACTGATGATAAGAAAAAATTTTCGTGAAAAATTTTTCATATTATATAATCCAGAGAGATTTTTATGCTTAATCTAAAATAAATACTAATATATGCCCAGAAGTTACCGATACCAAGGTTGTTTTATTTGGTAAAAAATTTTAAAATTAAAATGAAGCTATTTTATTTGAGGAGGGTGCTGATATGAGCTTATTCGAAAATGCATTGAGACAATTTGACAAAGCATGTAAAGTAATGGATTTAGACCCAAATTTACAGGCTGTATTATCAAAGCCAAAAAGAGAATTAACAGTTAATTTTCCAGTAAAAATGGATGATGGATCAATTAGAGTATTTACAGGACACAGAGTTCAACATAATATTGCTAGAGGACCTGCTAAGGGTGGAATCAGATACCATCCAAATGTTACACTTGATGAAGTTAGAGCATTAGCTTTCTGGATGACATGGAAATCTGCAGTTGCTGATATCCCATATGGTGGAGGTAAAGGTGGAGTTACTGTAGATCCTAAAGAATTATCAGATGGAGAATTAGAAAGATTATCAAGAAGATTTTTCTCTGAAATTCAAGTTATTATAGGTGAAGACAGAGATATTCCTGCACCAGATGTAAATACAAATCCACAAATAATGGCATGGTACATGGATACATATTCAATGAATGTTGGACACTCAGTTCTCGGTATAGTAACTGGAAAACCATTAGATATTGGAGGTTCTAAAGGAAGAACTGAAGCAACAGGTAGAGGAGTTAGAGTTTGTGTTGAAGAAGCAACAAACTATTTAAGAGATAAAGGAAAGATTAATAAACCAAATAATCAGTTAACAGTTGCTATTCACGGTTTTGGTAATGTTGGTTCTTATGCTGCATTATTAACAGCAGAAGAATTAGGAATGAAAGTTGTAGCATTTAGTGATAGTTCAACAGGTGTTTATAAGGAAGATGGATTTACACCAGATGAAATTAGAGATATTATGGATTACATTTCAGCAAGAAAGGCAAGATTAATTGATTACAAAGATGGTAACTTCAAACACATTACAAATGATGAATTATTAACTTTAGATGTTGATATCTTAATTCCTGCAGCTATTGAAAATGTTATTACAGAAAAAAATGCAAAAGATGTAAGGGCTAAATTAATCGTTGAAGGAGCTAACGGGCCTATTACTCCTGAAGCAGACGAAATTTTAAATGAAAAAGGCATTTTGATAGTTCCAGATTTCCTTGCAAATTCAGGTGGAGTTACTGTATCATACTTTGAATGGGTACAAGGATTACAATATTACTTCTGGGAATTAGAAGATGTTAGAAACGCATTACACAGAAAAATGAAAGATGCATTCTGGTCAACAATTAGAACAATGGAAAAATATAACACAGATATGAGATCAGCTGCTTATATAATCGCTATCGAAAGAGTTGCTACAGCTACAAAATTAAGAGGAATTTATCCATGATCATAACTTTTAATTAATAAGGGTAGGGCATAAGTCCTACCCTTTATTTTATGTTATAATAATTATAGAAATTTTATATGATAGGTGATAATGTGAATATAGAATTTATTAAAAAAAATTTTTTTAATAAAACCTCTCGTCTTGTTTCTGATTATAAAGAGTTTTCTGTTGTTGTTCCATTAGTAAAAATAAATAATGATATACATATTTTATTTGAAATAAGATCTCAAAATTTAAGTCAACCAGGAGAAGTTAGTTTTCCTGGTGGAGCAATTGAAGATGGTGAAAATCATTACTTAGCAGGATTGAGAGAATTAAATGAGGAAGTTGGCATTGAATATAAAGTTGTGGAAAAGATTGCAGAATTAGATTATTTTCCTACCCCATTTAATTTTGTGATTTATCCTTTTTTAATATATATTAATGACTTTGATTTTAAAAAAGTTAGTATAAATAAGGACGAAGTTGAAAGTATTTTCACTGTTCCTTTATCATTTTTCATAAATAATGAACCTTTAAAATATAAAGTAAATGTAAAGATGGAAATACCTGAAAATTATCCATATCATTTAATTCCTAATGGGAAAAATTATAATTGGAGAAAAGGATATTACAAAACTTATTTTTATATATATGAAAATAAAATTATTTGGGGATTAACCGCAAGAATTATATATGATTTTATAAAACAAATCCGCCTTTGAGGCGGATTTGTCGTTTAAATTCCAGCTGCAAAATTAATTTTAAATGAGAAATTGTTAAATTTAAAGACATCTCCAAAATCTATGGAATTACTTTCAGCTGAAACATTTATATCCACAATATGTAAATTCAAACCAAAACCTGTATTTAATGACCAATAATCAATTTTATTACTTAAATCCAACCAGAATGGAATAAATAATAGATTTCCGTCAAAATTTACACCCCAGGATAATCCCTTTCCAAAGAAATATTGAATATGAGGTGTGGGATTAAATAATATATTAAACGTTTTAAAGAAAGTAATATTCATTGGCAAATCTACTGATGCTTCAGGATATGTTCTACTTATTAATTCATCAGATTTCTCTATAACAGGTGTTCCATTGTCTGTAGTAACATTCATATTATCAACTACTATAGATCCCGTTGCAGTTAATGTGTAATCATATTTAACATCAGCTTGTTTTAGTACTATATCATTTAATGATAATCCCCATTTGCCATTTTTATTTATATAACCTAAATTAACTTTTATTCCAGCGCTATCTTTTAAAGTATTTAATATATCTTCTTCTATTGGAACACCGTAATACTCGTCAGATATTAATGATTCTAAAGATTTTAAAGAACTATACATATGACCTTTTATTTCATAACCTATATTCATTTTTGCATTTTCCATATCGTTTGTATTTTTAAAACTTATTGTACTTCTTAATAAACTTATAGGATAAAAATTTGTAAAAGCTAATCCAAAAATTGAGTTTTTTCCTTGTAATGAAATATAGCTACTACTCTCAAAGATAATGTTAGAATTTATTACTCCTTCACCTTCTAAATTTTCTATTAGACCATTATTTATATTACCATATGATATTAATTTGATTAAATCATTAGGCAACTCTATTTTAGTATTCGTTTTTATTTCGGCTGTTTGTGCAAAAGTTGCAAACCATATATGTAATTTACCATATGCCATAATATCTGCATTTAAGAGCATTTTTAAGTTATTACCATCTAAATTATCATATATTTTATTGAAATCTATTTCTACACTTTCTTTAAATAGATCACCAAAATTCATAAATGGTTGAATAAAAACTAAATTAACATCCCCGCCTATATCAATAAAATTTCTTGTTCCGTAATCCATTAAAGCTGGATTAAATGAATAATTCCATGGTTTATTAACATTAGGATTTGCAAATGAAATAATGGATAAAAGAATTAACATAGATATAATTATTTTTTTCATAATTATTCACCTCTCCCTAAAAGATCTACATTCACATCTGTTACTACTTCAACCCATGCATTTATACTTATTTGACCATTTGTTCTAAACGATTGATTTGTATTTGCAGGAATATATGCATCAAAATCAAGATAATATGGATTATTATTCATTATTTTGTCTATATCAGATTTATCAAATATTATATTTACATCATGTTTTCCATCTTGAAGGATTATATCTCTTTCATATAATGTTGGATTAGATGAATTTCTTCCTGTAATTTTTAATCCTGGTTTTAAACCGCTTGTGTTATTATAATTCAGATGTAAAATCAATTTACCCTCTTCACCTATAACTAAATCAATAGGTAAATCTGTTTCATTTGAACCAGGTTCCCTGCCTAATATATCCGCTTCACCTTTAATGTTCATAATATTTAGATTTTCATTTTTTGTAAGATCAAAGCTGAGAGGTATGGTCAAATCAATTTTAAAGTCAAATATAAAATTACTTAAGTCGTTTAATGATGCTGTTATATTATTTGATTTCATTGACATATATACATCTTTACCTTTTAAAATTTCTTTCAAAAATTCTGATATATCTTTTTCAATATGTTCATTGTCAAGAAGTATTTCTACATTTGTGGATTTTTCTGTATTATTCATAGTGTATGTTGCATATAATGTTATTTTATTATTTGAGTTAACTAATCCTGAAGGTATTGTTCCGACTATTTTAGCAATAAAACCATTAATTTCTATATCATTTAATGTTAATGTAGTATCATCTGAAATAGGTATTTCAAAATTTAACGGGTCGCTTTGAGGTATAATCTCCTGACTAAATGGTTTTATTGATGCATCTAATTCATAATCAAGAGAAATTGTTGCTGCCAACGTGTATTCACTACCTAATGAAAGATAATTATTAGGATCTGATATATCTATTTTTAGAATGTTATTCGTATCATCATAATTTGCTGGAGATGCCTCAAAATCAAAGTGCATTGGAGTATCTAAGTCAATTGTTTTATTTGCTAAGGCGACTTCATGATAATTTTCTCCACTCATTGGGAAAGATTCATTGATAGTTAATTCTGGAACACTTAAATTAACATTTACTACGACAGGTAATTCATTATTCCATTCAATTCTTATATTAGATGTCCCTGTAAAAGTAACAGAATTTAAAAAGTCTTTTGCTTCTGGTGGAAATTCGACTACTTGAGAATTTGTTACCTTTAAATCGCTATCTGGAGATATTTCTGCATATTTTATCTTTGGATTAACTAAGTTTATATTTGCATTTAAAGAACTTCCTAAACTTATTCCATTTGTAGATTTTAATCCTATTTTATCTATGGTTACTTCTGCAGAAGGAAAACCTAATTGAAGATTTGTTAAATCTATAACAGCGCTACCTTCTGGAGAAACTGCAAATGATGTATCTGTAGATTCATAGGTTAATGTGCCATCAAAACTTGTGAATTGAACATTGTCAACATTAACTTCTATACTTCCAGAACCAAAAATAACTTTTTTTATAGTATTTGGAATATTTATTGATTGACTTAAATTTGTAGTTATAGTAGCCTCTGATATTTTTAAATCATTTAAAGAAGATGAAACAGATAATTGATTTCCAAAACTCAATGGATTAGATGAAAAATCTATCAGCATTTCACTGATATTTAATGTTGCATCTTTTGTTCCTGATAATAATTTATTAGCCAAATTTACAGTTAAAGTTCCATTATCTGTAGTTAATGATATATCTTCGTATCCTGTTTCTAAATTACCTGCAACACTTGAAATACTTCCATTACTTAAACCTGAAGTTAAACTACCTGACATAAATTTAACTTCTTCTATCTCATCAGGAATGTCTATTTTTTGTTTAGTTGTAAGACTTAATTTAACCTCTTTTATACTTGGCTCGTCTAAAACTACATTTGCACTTAACTCAGAATTACTTAAACCATTATTTCCAAAATCTAATGATATATTTTTTACCATAATTGTTGCATCTTTTGTATTTTCACCTGTTAATTTAATACCATCCATATCTAAAACTGCTTTATTATTCTCAACTGCAAATTCTTTTGTTTTATCTTCTGTTCCATCAAAATATGTGAAATTAGCAACTATAGAACTAACATTAGTATCTGTAATATCAATTGAAATCTTTCCACCACTTAAAATTACATGTTTTATGTTATCAGGTAGATTCATATTTTGTGTATTATTTATACCCACACCATCTATTTTCATAATTTTTATATCTGGTGTAACTGTTATTGTTGGGGATTTTGTAAAATCTATATTTGCTTTAGACCCATCATTATTTGTAAATGTTGAGTCTATTGTAAATTCAAAACTTCCATTTGGTGGTAATTCTTTTCCATTAAAAGTTAAATCTTTAGAAGAATTAAAAGTATCATTAACGAGAACAATATTTTCACTTCCAAAATTATATGTGACTGTAGCTTCAAATTCTGTTTTTACATTTGTCCATTCTGATGGTAATTGTATATTTACGTTAAAAGTTCCATCAATTGTAACTGTCGAAAACTCCGTACTTCCCATATTTGGATCTATAGTTTCAGTTATACTTTTTGATGTATTAAATGTAATCCCTTCAGCTGCTTTAATTTTTGTTCCATTTGAGAATTGCAAATTGTTAGCCTGTAATGAATAAGTCCCTATCCTTGTTGAGGATGTATTTGTTATAGTGGCTCTCAAAGTTATAGTAGCCCCATCAGAAATGCTTTTATTTGTTAGATCAAAAGTTAAAGTCCCAGTTGAATTAGGATTAAGAGTTAAAACATTACTTACTAAATTGCCATTATTAGCATTTTCAATAATTCCATCCACTTTTACTGTAGCTGTATCATCATTATTTACAACATCTAAAGTTAAAGAACCTGTTGAAAATGTGAGAGTTGAAAATGAATCATTAGCGTTTAATGTCGTAGAAGTTATTGAACCATCACCAGTATCTCCAGCAACAGGTATAGAAAGATCAACTGCTGGTAAATCTACTCCAGCTGAAGCAACATCTAATTCCCCTATTGTAATATTAGGAGAAACAGGAGCAGGATCAATCTGAGGGACATTTACTGTAATATTTTGCGGATTAAAATCAAATGAAGGAACATCTACTGTAATTGCTGGAATATCATTAATATTTGGAACGTCTACTGTAACAGGATCAATATTTCCTATATCTGGGACAGAAATATTTTGACTTACCGAAGTACTAAAAGCATCAATTTTTTCAAATGATTGACTTAAATCCAAATTTAATCCTGTTGCATATTTAATTGTTTGAATACCATTTACACTTTCAACTTTTGCATCAGGTAATGCACTTTTTATACTATCTTCAATATTAACAAAATTATTTAAAGCTACTGTTGTAGCTGCAACTGGAACCCCTATCTTTGGTTTTGTTTTTACTTTTATACTTTTTACACACGATGACAATGATAATAATAATAAAATAGCAATACCAATAATAATCGCTTTTTTCATAAGATCACCCCTTAGTTAATTTATATATAATTAATTTCATATTAATAATGTAATTATATCATATTTTTATAGAAAAAACTAATAATAAAAATCCCCATTGAATTTAATCAATGGGGAAAATAATATTATTTAAAATGAAACGGCAAATTTCATGTATGCATTAACCTTTCCTTCTTGTTCAGAATATATATCAGGTAATTGTAATTGAGCACCTACTTGCATTGATATAATACTGATGTTGAAATTAACTTTAGTGTTTATTTTATTGGTATCAGATAATAGATCATTGGTATTATTATCATTTTTCTTTATGTTTGAATAGTTAATCTGGAAAAGTTTTGTTTTTAGTCCACCACTCATTTCTACCGTAGTAGTGTCTTCTTCCTGTTTTTGTTTATAGGCTCCATTTATTCCTATAGGACCTAATGTCATATTTGCTTTTGCGCCGTAAGTTAATAAAACACCATTATTGCTATTATCAATATTATCTTCTACATTTTTTAAACCCGCATCGAAGGATAATTTTAATGAAAAGTTCTCTAATTTAAATCCTAAATTCTTTAATGAAGCAGAATATACAGTAATCGTTTTGTCTTTTTTATCATCTGGTGTAATAGTTGTTGTTGAACTATTATCAATTAAAAATTTAGCATTATTTGTTTGATGTTCAACAGAATATTCTCCTCCTAATGTTCCTAATATACCCAATTTTAGTCCTGCGCTTAATTTATATTTTTCAGTAATATTTCTTAGATCATCCTTTGTTGATGAAGCGGGAGCGCTTTCAATACCAAGTATATCATTTATAGGATTAATTTTATCAATCAATTTTGTGGTATCTAAAGATCCAAGTGCTATTCCCAATACTTCATCAAGGCCAATTAAAGATGTATTATCTTTCTTAAGTTCATATTCTCCTTTTAAATCAAGAATCCATAATTTCTTTTTAAACTTTGCTCCATATTTCATAACATTTGATGGCGCGGAAACACCAAGTGATTTATAATTTTTATCTGCTTTCAAATAATATAAATTTAGACCTAATATTGGTACTTCACTATTTAAAGAAAAGGCTGTTCCTAAAAGGTATTTATCTGTAACAGCTGATAATATACCATTAGATATTGGGAAATAATCAAATGTTTTTGGGAATATATCTTCTATTTGAGTTACATAACTTTCAACAGTATCCTTTATTGTTGGATCCCCAGCCATATCTGCAATACTTGATGCCATATCTGTAACACTTATAATATTTGAAGAATCATCAATATATATATCTACTCCAAGATTTGCATTAACTTTAATTAACCATAAATTTAATGCCGTATTTGCACCAATTAAGATATTTTGTTTTGGTGTAACAGTATCAGGAAGGTTGAAAAGTGATTTTATATATCTATTATCCTGTGTTCCTTGATAATCTGAAATTACAGAAACATCGATGTTAGCCTTCAATAATTCGAATAAATTTGTTCCAAGTTTAACACCAGCAAAATAACGAGGATATGATGTTTCAAATACACCAACATCACTATTTCCTACAGCAACTTCTGCATTGGCCAGATAAAGATCTAATTTTGCGTAATGACCTCTGACATTATAATTATTTACAGTTAATGGATTGAAATTAATTTGGTTATCAAAAAATTGATATTTAAAAAATGCTAAATCCAAATAAGCGTTTAAATTATTTGTTACATCTATATCTCTGGTTTTTTCATAATTGGAATAATCATCCATGTTCATTGGATTTAATAGCCTCATAGCATCTTTTACATCATAATTAAGTTGACCCGTAAAATCTTTAAATAATTGAGTTATATCTGTGCTTTCCTGAGAAAATGTAGTTCTGAATCCGAAATTAAATATCCAGAATCTGAGATTTGCACCTAAATCGATATTTTGAGAAAAGTTCATATCTAAAGAATCCAGAATATTTTTTTCTACGAGTTCATTTGATGTTGAAATTTTACTTTCAAATTTAAATTCAGAAGCTAATTCATAACTTTTATTAAAGGTAAACTCTACTAATGTTGGTCCTTTTTCTTTCATTGTTACTTTTATTTCAACTGGTTTAGAAGTATTTCCCTTTTTATCTGCTACTTTAACAAATATGTTGTATTCTCCGAAAGGAGCATTAGTGAGTTTATATGTCAATAAATTCCCTTCGAGGTTAAAATTTTCTATAGGTTTATCGTTTATTTTAAAAACAATACTATTAGGATCTATGCCTGTTTCATTTTCATCCAATAATATAGCAATTGGTATTAATTCATTATCAAAGAAATTTTGTCCATTTAAAGGAGATATAAATTTGATTTTAGGACTTAAAGTATCAGGTAACACTTCGAATTGATAATAATTACCAAAACCTTCTGGAAATCTTTGAACTACTCCTTTATCGTCTATTAATTGGATATAAAAGCTATATTTTGTTGTAGTAAGCAGAGCTGCCGGAATGACAGCTTCTGCAGAACTTTGGAAAACTCTTAGTTTTAATATATTGAATTTTCTTTCATCATATACTTTAAAGAATAATTTTGCCTCACTAAATGTTTGACCAGATTTAAAATTTACAGCTATTTTTACGTTTTGCCCTTCATATACCTGTTTTTTATATAGTACTTCCTGAGAAAATGCTATCATTGAAATTATCAATATAAAAATTATTATTAATATTTTGTTTTTCATTTTTTATCCCCCCTTCACTCATTAAATGTAATTTCTCTTCTGTCTTCAAACCTAGTACCTTCATTTGTATTTATTGTATAAGTTTTTTGTGATCCATCTTTGAACGCTAATTTTATTTCTGTCTCATTATAAATTATTAAAGTGTCGCCATTATATAGAGGGGATAATATTTTTAAATCATTTGTATTGTCTTTATATTTAGTTGAGGCAACCCCTTTCAACCCGATGACAACTGCTATAACCTCCCTCTTTTCTTTATATGGAATTACTTTAACTTTTACAGATTTTGATATATCTCCAACACTGGCAGTTATTTCATGTTCTCCAGGTGTTGAAAGGATAGCTTCTATTGTATCACCGGTACCCAATTCTCCATCGATATCTGATGTCCATACTATATCTCCTTCTACACCTATTTTATATGCACTTAATTCAACTGGCTGATTTTGTATTACTAAAAGGCCATCTTCAACATCTATTACTAATTTTTGTTCTACTTTTGCTTCTTCTAATACCTGTATGGATATTTTCTTTGTAATAGATCCATTATATTTACTCATAGCACTTAATGTTATTTCATGTTTTCCCGCACTTAATTTTTTATTTATTTCAGTACCATTTCCTATTTGTCCGTCGATACTTGAAATCCAGATAATGTTTTCTGGAGATATTTCAGAACCATCAGCATCCATTACTTTAGCTTTAAATGGTATTTCTACAGAACCCGTAAATATATCACCATCATTTGGAGATTCAATAGACATTTTCGTTTCGCCAATACTTAAAATATTTATAGAATCTTTAGCTGTTTTGCCTTTTGAATTTTTTGCAGTAGCAGTTATTATATGACTTCCAGGAATTAATTTAATTTTTATTTCTTTTCCAGTACCTAGAGTTCCTTGCAGGTTGGAATTCCACTCTATATTTTCAATTTCCCCATCTAATGGGTCAAGTGCAAAGGCTTTTAATTCAATTTCATTTTCAGATTTAACAGTATCATATATGGATATTATTTTAACTTTCAACTTTTCCCTAATAGCTATATTTATTGAATCGCTATCTTCTTCCTTTTTTGATTTGACAATAACTTTTAATATATAATTTCCATTTGGCATATCTTTTGTATCAAGATTTAAAACATTTCCTTCACCGACTTTTTGATCATTAAGTAACCATTCAACAGTTGCATTTTTCCCTTTTTCATTAAATAATTGTGCTACGGCATTTATATTTTCCTGACCTTTTACAAATACCTGGCCATTTTCTGGTTTTACTATTTTAACTTTTATTTTTTCAAAAATGGTAATTTCACGAGTTTCAGTATATACATTACCTAAAGAATCTTTAACTTCAAAGGTAATTAAAGCTTTCCCTGGATTTAAGTCAAATGCGTTTAAAGTCAAATTATTTCCATTTAATGTTTTATCTGGAGTATTTGGTTGTTTTATTGTCCAGGTTATATTATACGGTTCTAATCCACCAGAAATATTTGCGCTTAAGTTAATAATATCAGTTTGTGAGAAGCCTGAATTATTTTCAGGTGATGTTATGTCTGTTTTTAAAGGTGATATGACCTTTATAGAAATAGTTTTTTCATTTGATAATCCATTATCATCAGTAATTTTTGCTGTAACTCTATAGTCACCGACACCAAGGTTTCCAGCATTATAGGAAATACCTGAGCCTTTTTCTTCCCCGTTAATAATCCATTTAATATTTTCTGGTTTTACATTATTTTCTAAATCACTTATTGAGGAATTAAATATAATAAGATCTTTTGTGCTTAATATGCTTCCGTCCAAGGGTTGTGTGATATCTATGTTTGGAGGAGTATTTATCATTATTCTAACAGTATCGGAAACATTTTCTACCATAGCTGTAATTGCATGTTCGCCTGAAATTAAAGAGTTTGTGTTTACTTCTAATCTTTTACCTGTTCCAGTAATTACTCCATCTATTTTCCAGGTCACTTTATCATCTTCATATGGGAGGTTAGGGCCTTTGAAGGCTTCAGCTTGTAATACAAGTGTATTTCCAATGTTTATTACTGAGCCGTCTATAGGTTGAGTAATTCGTATATTAGGTTTTTCAACAACTATTATATCTGAAGATAATTGTACGTATTCTCCCATTGAATCTTCAACATATAAATCTATAAAATGTTCTCCTGTTGATAATATTTTTGTATACCCTATTTTTAGGCCGCTACCAATTTGTTCGCCATCAATCATCCATATGATTTTATCTTCATTTATCTGATCATCATCTTGTACGATAGCTTCAAGTGTAAGTGTCATTCCGGCGGTTATTTCCTGACCATTTTGTGGAGAAATTATAGTTGGATTAGGTTTTTGATTAATAATAATTTTTCTTGCTTCGCTAACTTCAACACCAAGTTTATCTTTTGAAATAATTTTTAAAGTATGAGGACCTGCTTTTAATGTTCCGGCAAATATTGAATCAATATTTTCACCAAGTTTTTTTCCATCAATATATAATTCATATGATAATAATCCATCTTCTTTATCTTCTACTTTTACATTGATAGGAATATTTGCATTTGAAACAAATTTTTCTTCGTTATCTGGAGATTCCCAATTTATTACAGGTTTGGAATTTGGTAATAATGTTATGGAGTATTCACTTTCAATATCATTAAATATGGCTTTTAGAGTTAATTTGGATTTTGAAGTTATATTTTGAGTATCTAAATTTAAAATACTTCCATTTCCAATTTCGTTTTCATTTAGATACCAGGTTAAAATTCCATCACCTTTACCCTTTATTGTTAGCTTATCTCCGGGATTGAAAGCAAGCTCATCAGGCTCTAATATTTCTGCCTTAGCTGGCTCTAAAATTTTTATATTTATTTCGGATGTTAAATCTTTATATTCTGCCTGAATTGTGTGTTCACCTGGTTTTAAATTTTCAATAAATACGACACCACCATTTTCAATCTCATCACCATCTACATACCAGGTAATATCATTTGTATCAAGTTTTTTTCTTCCTTCTAATGTTGTAATATATACAGTACCTACAGCTTTTATTTCATCACCGTATTTAAATGTTGAATTATTTTTTGGTTCTAATATTTCAAGTACTGGTTTATCAGAGATATTGATATTGATTTCTTTAGTATATACTTCATCAAGAATGTCAATGACTTCAACTCTAATTATAATATCACCTTCGCCAACATTTGAAACGAGAGCATCCCTTCCATTAGCAATTTTATTGTCATTGAAATACCAATTAATTTCTTTTATTTGATTCCATTTACCCTTTTTCAATCCGACTTTTAATCTTATTGAATCATTTAAATTAAAATGAGCATCCTCTTCAGGCGAAAGAATTTCAATTTCTAATCTTTCTACAACATTAATTGTTACTTTTGATTCTGCGTGATTATTCATATTATCCCAAATTTTAAATTGTACAACATGTAAACCTGGTTTAAGTTCTGAAAGAGTTATATTATCTGTATCAGAAATATTCTTTCCATCAAGGATCCACTTTCTTTCTTTAATACCAATTGTTTCATCATAGTCATATACGGCATTTAATTCTATTGTTTCATCATCAAAGAAGATATCTTTTTCAAGACCATTAATTGTTAGATTTCCTATAGGTTTATATACATATATTTCAACTGTTTTTTCAATATTATCGGCGATAGCTTTTATTTCATATTTTCCAGATTCTTCTGGAGTAAAATTAAATTCATTACCTTCGCCTAAATATTCCCCATTAGCATACCATTCTATCGTTGTTTCATATTTAGTATTAGCCCTTAATTTAATTGTTTCACCTAATTTGTATATATCGTCATTTTTAGGGGAAATGATTTTTAATGTTTGTGATTCCAGAATTTTTATTTTGATTATTGATTCCACTGTTTCTGTTTTAGCCTTTATTTCATAATTTCCTGCAGTGTTAAAGGTATAGGTAATTGATTCACCACTTCCAATTAATACACCATTTACAAACCATTGAATGTTACTTCTTAAATTTTCGCCTTCAGCATTAAATTCAATTTCTTTTCCAACAAAGAATTCTGCTCCATCATCAGGAGAAACGATTTTGATATTTTCAGGTAATAGTATTTCTATAGTTATAGAATTTTCTAAATCACCACTCTTAGCTGTGATTTCATAACTTCCAGATTCATTAAAAGCATATTCTATGGTATTTCCTTTACCTATTTCTTCCCCGTTAGCATACCATATAATATCTTCTATTAAATTTTTGGCGTCTACACTAAATTTTATATTTTCACCTACTTCAAATTTTGCACCATCAAGCGGACTTTTTATAATTAAATATTTTTCTCCTACAACTTTTACAGTAACTTCATCAGAAAATCCACCAGCTACAGCCTTAACTATATACTCACCGCTATTTGTGAATGTATATTCGAATGTATCTCCGCTTCCAACAACTTCATCATTTATAAACCATTGAATTTCTTCTTCTATATTTTCCTTTTTAGCTTTAAATGAATATGTTTTGTTAATATCAATAACAAGCAATCTGCTTTCTGGATCAGTTATTGTTACAGATCTTTCCACATAAATTTCAATTGTTATTTCATTTGAAGCGATGCCTGATTCAACCTTTAATATGTGTGTTCCTTCAAGTTCATTAGAAAATGTAAATTTAATCTCTTTTCCTCTTCCAATTTCTACGTCATCTAAATACCATATAATATCTTCTTCTATATTTTTAGCTTCCGATTTAAGAGTAATTTCTTCACCAGCTTTTATTTTTGCATTTTCTAAAGGTGCTATAATACGTACTTGAGGAATGGCCTTTACTTTAATATGAAATTCTACAGATAAATCTTTGTATTTTGCAATAACAGTATATTCACCAGGTTGATCAGATGCAAATTCTAAAGCAGATCCATTACCAATTGTTCTTCCATTTAAAACCCATTGGATTTCATCTGGGTTTAAATTCTCATAATCAACGGTTAATGATATAGATTCATTTATATATGTTTCGAATTCAGTTTCTTCAGATTTTAATACAGGTAATGCTTCTATAAAAATCGTAATAGAGTCTGAATAATCGCCGGAAATAGCTTCTATTGAATGTTCTCCTGTTTCATCAAAAGCATATTCAAATGAATTACCATTTCCAATTTCATTACCATTATCATACCATATAATATCTTCATCTAAATCCTGTGAAATAGCTTTAAACTCAACACTTTCTCCTGCAGCAAATTTGGAATTATTTGCAGGAGAGGTAATTTTTAATTTCGGCTGTTTAACAAAAACATTTATTTCTGTTTGAGAAATGTGATCATATTTATCTTTGGCAAAAAATTTAATTTTTAATGGATTATCCATATATCTTTTTTTAGGGATAAATGTAATTGAATTACCCTCATATGTTTTGCCATCTATTTCCCACCATGTTTTTGTTATTTCATCTTCAGGATCATTATCAATAGCCTCTCCTTCAAATGTGTATTCCTCATTATATAATAAATAGTCACCATCAGACGGACTTAATATAGAAACTTCAGGAGGATTATTTTGTGGTGTTGAAAATTCTACCCAATCTATTTCAGAATCATCAAAGAAAGGCGTATTATCTTCATAATAAGGAATAACTTTCCATTTATAACTTTTTCCCCATTCTAAAGTTTTAGGTAATTCAAAACTTTGAGAACCATATACCTTATAATTTCCAACACCATCTATTTTTAATAGATAGTAAGCAACTTCTGAATCATATTCAAAGGACCATTCGAAAATAGGTTTAATATTATCTATTTCACCAACTGGAAAAACCATATCTGGATATGAAATGTTGAAGGTAACATTTTCATCAAGTGTTTTTGATATTTCATTGTTTCCAGAATCTTTCATTATAACTCTAAATGTATAGGTTTTACCACGTTTAAAGACTGGATCATTATCTTCTCCTGTAATATTATAAGTAAATACACCATCCTCAATGTTATTCCCTGTAGGATAACCTTTTATATCTAAATCAAGAACGTTTTGATCAGGTTTATTATGTTTAAATGTTCTAGAAAATATCTTTTTCCCATTTTCTTCAATTTCCAATATACTTTTAGTTTCTGAATACCATGGGACGCGACTTAAGCTCCATTTAATAGTTGGATAAAGAGTATCTCCTTCAGGTAATTTTATAAATTCAATTGGGTCAGGTTTTATTATTGCAATATTAGATGTTTTAGAACCTTTTTCAACCTCTTCATTATTCTCTAATTCTATGATTTTGATATTTAATGAGTATTTTCCTTCTGCAAGTTCTAAATTAAGAAAATCAGAAGTATCTTTTAAATCAGAAATATGTGTCATATTATTTTCTTTTAAAGATACTTTATCAAGATAGTCCAGGACTTCAGTATTCTTTAAAATAAATGTTTCTCCTGATTTAAGATTAATAGGTCCAAATCTGACAATTAAATAATCTCCTTCCCACTCACCACTTAAAACACTTAACGTGATATCTGCGAAAATAGTAGCGGGATTGGTATCGTTTTTTACTGTAGCACTAAATAAATCTCCGTTTAATATAATACCTGGTGTTATTATTGCATAATCAGTAGAAACATTAAAATCCCATGTGTCAATATTTTTAGTTCTTATGGTTACATTTTTAACCGTAGCAAACGAAACAATAAAAATCATTAAAATCATGAATAAAGAAAAATACTTTTTGAAATTCTCCATTTTTACACCCCCTGTGATTTTTAAAAAGATATTATTATGACTTTTGTAAAATTATTTTTGTTCAATAGTTAATAATAATTTAATTTATGTATTCATTTTAATTATAACATATAAATCATAAAAAGTACAGAAATATGGTATAATTTTGATGAGGTGATATGATGAAAAAAATAATGTTTTTTGTATTTTATATTATTATTTCAATAATGGCTTTGTCTTATATAAAACTATATGATGGTTGGGAATATAAATGGGAAGATGAAACAACGTGGCATAAATATGAGACGCCAGGTATTCCTCTGGAAAATAAAGGTGAAATGTTATATTTACGCCACAAACTTCCGGATATAAAATTAGAAAACCCTGCTGTGTATTTAACAGGGATATTTGATAATTCAAGTATGTATGTAGGAGATATAGAAATATATAATACTTTTGGTAAAAGTTTTTTTAGTCCAAAAAGTATTTTTAAAATACCGAATGATTTTCAAAATAAATATTTAATTATTAGAGTTTCTTCAAGTAGAAAAGACGTTGGATTTTTTGGAGAGTTTTTGTTGGGAAATGAAATGGAATTATTAACTCATCAGATAATAGTGGAACTGGATAAAATATTATTAGTTATATTTAGTTTTTTTGTATTAACAATCTCTTTAATTATATATTTATTTTTCTTACTACATCAAAGAAATTCGGAAGTTAGGAAATCATTTTTGTTTTTGAGTATTTTTTCTTTGGGAATTGGTTTATTTATATCAGGTCAAACTCAAACTTTTAAATATTTTTTTCCGAATAATGTTTTCTGGTCATATGTGATGGATTTGGGTAAGTATATTTCGCCTATTGGAATAATGGGGTTTTTTTATAATGTGTTTGATTATTCAACAAAAAAAGTAATAAAATGGTTGATAATATATCATATTATATATTTTGCTATTGTTTCAGGTATACAAGTAATGAATGGGTATGAATATAATTATTATGTAATTTATGTGTTAGGGCTATATTTTTCTTTACTGATAGATATAGTAGTGATGCTATATAATTTATATATTGGATTTAAATTGAAAGATCACAAAGCTTATATATTATCAGTTGCAATAATAATAGTATCAGCATTTGCAATATATGAAATTTTAGGAGATTTTAGAGTAATAAAATGGGAAAGACCATTAATACAATGGTCTATATTTATTTTGATTAATTCGATGATTTTCTTGATTTTGAGAAATATCAAAGAATTAAATTTGGAATTATCGGTGAAAAATAAAATATTAGAAAATTGGAATAAAGAGCTTGAAAAAGAGGTCTCAAAGCGAACTAAAGATATAAGAGTTTTATTGGATAATTCAGGAGAAGGATTTTTAAGCTTTGATAAAAATCTGATAGTTGGAAACGAATATAGTAAAGAATGTAATAAGATATTTGGAAAAAATATTGAAGGAACAAATATTCTTGATTTAATGTTTTTAAATTATGATAAGGACTTTATAAAAAGAGTTTTGAATGATTTATTTAATGAAAAAGAAAAAATAAAAAAAGAAGTTTATATCTCTTTTTTACCTTCTGAAATTAAAATAAATTATGGTTATTATAAGGTTGATTATAAATATATAGATCATGAAGACGTTGTTATGGTTATTTTAAAAGATATAACCTCTGAAAAAGAATTGAGAATTAAAGTTAATGAAGAAAAAGAGAATTTAGAGAAAATAGTAACTATAGTAAGAAATTATGAAGCATTTGTTTACAATATAAAAAGCTTTAAAAAAATGCTTGATGAATTAAAAAATATATTAAATGAAGATGAAAATGAACTATATAGAAATGTTCATAATTTTAAAGGAATATTTTCTCAATTCCATTTAAATAAAATATCAAATGCTTTACATAACATAGAAAATAAGATTTTAGTAAATAATTTAAATGAAGACGATATTATTGGATTATATAATATTTTTGAAAAAGAGATACATGAATTAAAAGAAGAATTAGGGCATGAAATAGAAGAAGATATATTAAGAATACCGAAGTCGAAAATATATGAATTAGAGTTTAAAATGAAACAGGTATTGAACGAAAATAGTGAACTAATAAAAGAAATAAAGAAATTAAGATATAAAAGCCTAAAAAAATTATTATATCCATATATTTCGTATTCAAAAGAATTAGCCAAAAAACTTGGTAAGGTAATAAATGATCCTAAAATTATTTCGAGAGAAGAAATATCAATTGATCCTGAAAAATATTTTGATTTTGTAAAATCGCTGATTAATATTTTTAGAAACATTATTGTTCATGGTATAGAGATTCCAGAAGTAAGAATAGCAAATGAAAAAAATGAAGGTGGAAATATTAGAGTAGAAATATACAAGGAAAAAAGTAAAATAAATATAATGATTGAGGATGATGGACAGGGGATTGATGTGGAAAAATTAAAACAGATTGCAAAAATAAAAAATATTGAGTATAATTCTGAAGAAGATCTGTTGAATATTATATTTTTAGATTATATAACAACATCTAAAGAAGCCACACAGCTTTCAGGTAGAGGAATGGGATTGAGTATTGTCAAAAAAGAAGTAGAAAAGTTAGGAGGAATAATAAGAGTGACAAGTGAATATAATAAAGGAACTAAATTTCATATTATCATTCCGGAAGTGATATAATGCCTAAAATTCTTATAGTAGATGATGCACCATTTATCAGAAATCAATTAAAGTTGATATTAGAGCCTTTGGATTTTGAGATATATGAAGCTTCAGATGGAAAAGAAGCAATAGAAATGTATAAAAAAACAAATCCTGATTTAGTAACGATGGATATTTCTATGCCGATTATGGATGGAATAAAGGCTTTGACAGAAATATTAAAATATGATTCCTCAGCTAAAATTATTATGGTAACAGCTCTTGGGCATAAAATGCGTGTTTTGGAAGCGGTGGAAAAAGGCGCTTCATACTATATTGTTAAACCATTTGATTCTGAAAAAGTTATAAAATCAATAATTAAAGTATTAAATAAGTAAAATTACTTAATGGCTTAATAAAATTAAGTATTTAAGATAAAACCAGTCGTTAAAAGCGACTGGTGTTTAATATTAATATCTGTCTATTTCTTCAATCATTTCATACAATTCATTAACCACATTATAGACTAATTTTTTATCTTCGCCTTCTGCCATAACCCTAATTTTATGTTCTGTTCCCGAAGGTCTTACAACTAATCTAAAATTTGGAAGCGCGGAATATTCTTCGATAGTTTTTTTCAATTTTTTATTTTCCATAACAGATTTTTTATTTTTTACAGCAATATTTTTTAATAATTGTGGATATTCAGGAATTTCCTTTGTTAAACTATTAATATCTTGTTTGAAATATAATAAAGTTTCCAAAGTTTCCAATCCTGTAATTATTCCATCACCAGTGGTTGCTTTATCTAGAAAAATAATATGTCCAGATTGTTCGCCGCCTAGTCTAGCATCAGAAGATAGCATTTTTTCTAAAACATATTTATCACCTACAGCGGTTCTACATAACCGAATTCCATTTTTTTCAAGATATTTTTCTAATCCAAGATTACTCATAATAGTAGCAATTACAAGATTATTATTAAGTCTGTTTTTCTTTTTTAATTTTAATGCATTAATAGCCATTAATTTATCGCCATCAATTAAATTTCCATTTTTATCGATAAATAAACATCTATCACCATCTCCATCAAATAATATACCTAAATCATAACCATCATTTTTTATTATATTAGCTAAAACTTCTGGATGAGTTGACCCACATTTTTCATTGATGTTTAAACCATCGGGTTCGTTGAAATATACATCATAATTTAAATTAAATGCGCCAAATATTTTGTCTATTAAAGCTCCTGTTGAGCCATGACCAACATCGACAGCTATTTTATAAGGGATATTATTTAATTCATATTCGGAAACAATATATCCAATATATTTATCTTTTAAATGTGAAGATGCCATTTTTCCAATTTCTCCGTATGGGACATATTCTGGTTCTTTTTCCAGTATTAGATTTTCTATATCTATTTCATCATCATCAGATATTTTAAACCCTTCAGCTAAGACTTTTATTCCGTTGTAATTAGCAGGGTTATGAGAAGCAGAAATCATAACTCCTAAAGTTTTTTCACTTTTTGTTAAATAAGCTAATGCGGGAGTTGTAATTACTCCACAGAATTCAACATTTAATCCTGCAGATAAAGCTCCAGAAGCTAAAGCAGCTTCCATCATTTCTCCAGAATTTCTTGTATCTCTTGCAATTAATAGTTTGTTATATTTTCCACTGTACATTCTTCCCAAAGCATTGCCTATTTTGTATACAAGATCCACAGTTAATTCTTCATTTACCAATCCTCTAATACCATCAGTTCCAAATAACCTTTTCAAAATACCCACCTCCGACTATTGTAAATTGACAAAAAATAAAAGTTGTAGTATTATTAATTATATCATAAATAAACCGTTTGCAAAAGTATAGAGGTGGTTGATAACATGGTTACAATAAAGGATATTGCTAAAATAGCAGGAGTTAGCCCATCAACAGTTTCTAGAAGTTTAAATGATTATCCAAACATTTCTAAAAAAACTAAAGAAAAAATAAAAAAAATTGCTGAAGATTTGGGTTTTGAATTTAATGAAGCAGCGAGAAATCTAAATAGAAAAAAAACAAATACTATTGGTGTAATAATTCCTCAATTTTTTGATGATATGAGGGGAGAAATATTTTTTGCAAATTTATTGGGAAAATTAATCAGAGAAGCTCAAATGGAAGGATATCATGTAAGAATTGAATATGAAATAGAAAAAAAATATATTAGAAAAATGATACAAAGTAGAAGCGTTGATGGTTTATTGTTGATGAATCCATTTATTTCAAAAGAAGATGTTGAGTTTATTTTAGAGAAAAATTTTCCATATATATTTTTACATTACATACCAGAAAATTTTATGAATACTTCAAAAATAAATTATGTCAGAACAAATCAGAAGAAAGGAGGGTATTTAGCAACTAAATATTTAATTGAAAAAGGACATAGAAAAATTTTAACTTTATCGGGTCTTAGTATTAATTATGAATTTAAAGAAAGAACAGAGGGATATAGGAAAGCATTAAAAGAAGCCGGTATTGGAGAAGAATATATATTGGATATAGATGTTACTTTTGAATCTGCGAAAAAGGCAATAAAAAAGAACTATAAGCTATTAAAAGAACTTGACGCAATATTTGCACAAACGGATTTAATGGCTTTAGGTGCTATAGAAGCACTTGAAGAAATGTCTTTAAATATTCCTGAGGACGTATCAGTAATAGGATTTGATAACATTCAAATAGGAACATATTTTAAACCACGTTTGACTACAATTGAACAACCGCTAGATAAGCTGGCAAAAATTGGCATCAAAAATATAATTAAATTAATGAAGGATGATGTAAAAGTAAGAAAATTCATTGAACCAAAATTAGTGATTAGGCAATCAGCGTAAGGGGGTAAATTAATGTATATTGAAAAGTTAAAAGAAAAGTATTTTTTAATTTCAAAATATGGTACAGCGGCAGCTTTATTAGAGTGGGATTTTGAAACACATATGCCTAAAAAAGCAGCAGAAAAGAGAGCAGAAGTTATAGGTGAAATCTCTGGAAAAGCTTTTGAAATGGCTGTTTCTGATGAAATTGGAGAATTATTGATGAAGTCAGAAGAAGAAAGTTTAAATGAAATTGATAAGGCGATAGTAAGAGTAGGGAAAAAAGAATATGAGAAATTTAAAAAAATTCCACCAGATTTGTTTAAAGAAATAAATATTTCAGCATCTAAAGCACAAGCTGCATGGGAAGAAGCAAAAATAAAAAATGATTTTTCCATATTTCAACCACATTTAGAAAAAGTTGTTGAATTAACAAAAAAAATGGCAGATTATCTTGGATATGATGAAAATAGATATGACGCTTTATTGGATTTATATGAACCAGGATTAAAAACATCAGAATTAAAAAAAGTAATAGAACCATTGAGAAAATTTTTGATTCAATATTTGAATAAATTAGATGAAGGTAAAAAACCGGATAATTCTATTATGAAAAGATATTTTCCTATTGAAAAGCAAAAAGAATTATCGTTAAGAGCATTAAAATTAATGAAATATGATTTTGATGCTGGAAGAATGGATGTAGCTATGCATCCTTTTACAACCACAATTGGCGCAAATGATGTTAGAATTACCACAAGATATAATGAAAATGACTTAAATGATTCATTGTATAGTACGATTCATGAAGGTGGCCATGCATTATATGAACAGGGAATTCCAGAAGAATTTTCTGGATTACCAATAGGTGATGGGGCCTCAATGGCCATTCATGAAAGTCAATCAAGATTTTGGGAAAATATAATTGGAAGAAGTTTAGAATTCTGGGAATATTTTTACAATGATTTAGTTGAAGTATTTCCAGAATTTAAAGACTATACACCTGAAGAAATTTTTAAAGCAGTAAATTTCGTAGAAAGAAGTTTTATAAGAACAGAAGCTGATGAAGTCACATATAATTTACATATTATGCTTAGATTTGAAATTGAAGAAGCATTAATTAATGACAGAATAAAAGTTGAAGATTTACCAGAAGTTTGGAATGAAAAAATGAAAGATTATTTAGGTATAGTTCCAGGAAAAGATAGTGAAGGGGTTCTACAAGATGTTCATTGGGCCCATGGATCTTTTGGATATTTTCCATCATATATGTTAGGTAATCTTTATTCGGCACAATTTTATAAAAAAATGAGAGAAGATATTCCTGAATTAGATGACAAAATAAAAAAAGGTGATTTTGAACCTGCATTAAATTGGTTAAGAGAAAAAATTCATTCGAAAGGAAAAATGTATGAGCCAGGAGAATTGGTGAAAATGGTAACTGGAGAATTATTAAATCCAAAATATTTTATGGAATATATAGAAAATAAATTTAATAAAGTATATGAATTATAAAAAAAAACAGTAATAAGGCAACCAGATTTAATTAGGTTGCCTTATTATTTTTGTAACTATATAGAAACAAAAAAGTAAAAATAAATATATATACTCAATATTAAGTTTAAGTTAATAAATAGAATCTATTAAATTAATTTAAATTATAATGTAACATATTCGACTAAATTTAACGTTAGGGGGGGTATTATGGAAAATGAAGAAATCTTGAAAAAAAGTCAAAAAGAAATTTCTGTTGAAGGAACAGAAGATTTTCCTTTAGTTGAGGTTCCGGAAAGTGAAAGAAAAGGTTTTTGGTCAATTTCTGTAGTGCTATTAGGGTTTACTTTTTTCACTGCCACAATGTGGGCAGGTGGAAATTTGGGAGTATCTTTTAAATTTTGGCCAGATTTAATATTATTAATAACACTGGGTAATTTTTTATTAGGAGCTTATGTAGCTGTTTTGGGATATATAGCATATAAAACAGGATTAAGCACAGTACTTTTAGGTAGATATAGTTTTGGAGATTGGGGGAGCAAATGGCCAGATTTTGTTTTAGGGTTTACACAAATAGGTTGGTATGCTTGGGGAACAGCTACTATTGCAATACTATTAACAAAATTGTTAAATTTACCTCAAGGTTGGAATATTCCTTTAATGATAGTTTTTGGGTTTGCATTTTCATGGACTGCATATGTTGGATATAGGGGATTGGAATGGTTATCAAGATTTTCAGTACCTTTAATGACTATATTGATAGTTTGGAGCATGACTATTGCTACTAAAGACGCTGGAGGGTTAGCTGGTATATTAGGTATTGAACCTACAAAAAATATGACAATAGCTGGAGCTATAACTATAATTTTTGGAACATTTGTCAGTGGTGGAACTCAGTCAACTAATTGGACAAGGTTTTCTAAAACTGCTTTTTCAGCTATTTTTGGTTCTCTTATAGCATTTTTTATTGGTAATGGATTAATGATTTTTGCTGGGGCATATGGTGGATTGGTTTATCAAGAGCCAGACATTGTAAATGTTTTAGTAAAACAAGGGCTTATATTTTGGGGAATTGTAATGTTGTTTTTAAATATTTGGACTACTCAAGATAATACTATTTATAATTTTTCTGTAGCTGGATGTAATTTTTTTAGAACTGAAAAAAGAAGATATTTTACTGTTGGAGGAGCAGCAATAGGAACAATTCTTGCTATACTAGGAATGTATAATTGGTTAATTCCATGGCTTGTTTTGTTAGGAACATTTATTCCTCCAATCGGTGGAGTTATTATGGCAGATTTCTTTTATAAACATAAGATGAGATATCCTAAAATTACAAAAATAAAATTTCAAAAGTTCAATTGGGCTGGAATATTAGGATATGTAGCTGGAGCTTTAATTGCTAAATATAGTCCTGGGGTTCCTCCTTTAAATGGTATTATTGGAGCTTTTGTTTTCTATGTAATATTTGATTTACTTTTTAAATTATTTAGAATAAATAATGATCATGTAGTAGAGGGTGAGGAGTAATGGACATTATTATTAGAAATGCAAAATTATTAAATCACGATAAATTTGTTGATATTGGTATAAAAGATGGGAAAATAGAAAAAATTGGAAAAATTACTAACAATTGTAAAGAAGAAATAAATGCAGAAGGAAATTTAGTTTCCCCACCTTTTGTCGATCCTCATGTGCATTTAGATGCTATTCTTACTGTAGGAGATCCAAATTATAATATGTCTGGTACATTATGGGAAGGTATAAGCATTTGGTCTGAAAGAAAGAAGAAATTAACATATGATGATGTAAAGAAAAGAGCAAAAGAGGCAATAAAATGGGCAGTAGCTCAAGGAACATTAAAAATACGAACGCATGTTGATGTATGTGATCCGGAGTTAGTTGCTTTAAAAGCTATGATTGATGTAAAAGAAGAAGTAAAAGATTTAGTTGATTTACAAATAGTTTCCTTTCCACAAGAAGGCATAGTTAGTTTTCCGAACGGAGAATATTTAATGGAAGAGTCTTTGAAATTAGGTGCAGATGTGGTTGGTGGAATACCACATTATGAATTTTCTAGAAATGATGGAATAGAAAGCATAGATATAATAATGAATTTAGCCAAAAAGTATGATAAAGATATTGACGTTCATATTGATGAAATAGATGATGAACAGTCAAGATTTGTTGAATATTTAGCCTCTAAAACAATTAAAGAAAGTTATCAAGGAAGAGTAACAGCAAGTCATATAACCGCAATGCATTCATATAACAACGCATATGCGAATAAATTAATGGGAGTTTTTAAAAAAGCACAATTAAATGTTATTGCTAATCCTTTAGATAATATAGCTCTTGGAGGAAGATTCGATAATTATCCAATCAGAAGAGGGATGACAAGAGTGAAAGAACTATTAAATTATGGGATTAATGTAGGGTTAGGGCATGATTCAGTAATGGATCCATGGTATCCTTTAGGAAGATATAGTATGCTCCAGGTAGCTTTTATGGGGCTTAATATAGGTCATATGACAGGTTATGAAGAAATAAAGCAAATTTACAAAGCTATAACCTGCAATTCTGCTAAATTAATGAATTTGAAAGATTATGGAATAGAAGAAGGAAAAAAGGCGGATTTAATAATTTTAAATGCACCAAGTGATATTGAAGCAATTAGATTAAGAAGTGAAGCTATATATGTAATTAAAAATGGAAAAGTAGTTGCTAAGACAATACCATCGAAGACATATGTAGATAATGAGGAAATAGACTTTAGAGTTTCTGGGATTTTTGAATAAAGGGGCATTAAGCCCCTTTTAAAAATCAAAATCCATATTTTTTACAGTAATTCCCTCGACTTTTGATAATTTTTCTTCTAAATCATTCCATAAATTTTGATCTCCTGCTAATTCTAAAAGAATTAATCCTCTATCGCTGCAATCATCGTCAAATGCATCATGTAAACCAAGTCTTGTTTTTATAATGCACCCAAATCCTGTTAATAATCTTTGTACCTCACCTGCTTCTTTTTTTCTGTCATGAATATAAATACCTAATACTCTAATCTTTCCCATAAAACATTCCCCCTTTAATGATATATAGAGACTTTTTTGCTTCTTCAGTAATATCCAAATCATTTAAATCATTAATAGGTCTTTTTAATATAATTGATTCTGCCGTTTTTTTCCCTATTCCATTAATGGATATTAGTTCGTCAACTGTAGCTTTATTAATATCAAAAGGATATTTTAGAGCTGTAATAGAGCGAGAACCATGATCAACTACAACACCATCTATTTTGTCCAATAAATTATATTTTCCAATAATTCCGGTTTTTATAGGATACGTACCCAATTGTCTTCCGAAAGATATATTTCCTTTTACTTCTTCTATAATTAGATTTCTTAATATAGTTCCAATAGGAAAGACTTTTTTTATCATTTCATGATTATATTGTTCCATATATTCCTTAAATTTAATGAAATCTTTTTTATGTTGTTTTGGTTTAATATTATATAATAAAGTTCCAGGAAAAGCCATGACCTGACGAACATTTATTCTTCTTACCAATAAATTTTCATCCATAATTTTTTCTAGATATTCTTTGTTTATTTCAAAAGTTTCTTTAGTTTCACCAATTAGACCATATAATAAATTTATACCTGGTAGTAATTTTGGAATACCGTTCTTATCTCTGATACTTCCAATTTCGTTAACTATTCTAATTGCTTCCAAAGAATCTTCTGGTAAAATATCAATTTTATTCTTTAAAGTAACATTTTTATCAAAGGATTCAACGCCAAAAGATAGAATATCGCCTGCTGTATTATATTTAACAATAATTTCCAATAATTTTTTAATCTTATTTTTATGTTTTACAATATAAGCAGGATTTGCATTATCTGTATGAAGAACATCGGATATTTTAGCCATTTCCTGGTATAACTCATTAAATAATTCAATATTAGGGTCTCCATTATTCAAAAGAGAACCATATGCTAAAAAATTAGCAGCTCTTCCGAATCTAAAATTTTTAACTCCGGCATTGTAAATAGCTTTTGCTTCCTCTAATGTATCTTTTAAAGGTCTTTCCCGGTATTTTCCATTAATTAATGGTTCTGTACAAAATGAGCAAAAACCATTTTTTCTTTCACATCCACGAGACACATCCATTTCAACGATAATATCAGGATATCTTGGATGTTTTTTTAATATTTCTGCTCCAAGTGGCGCGATTTTTGAAATTAAGTTATAATCTGATTTATCGTTTAATTTAAAATCATCGGATACAGGATAAGTAAAAAGAAATTTCTCAATATCTCCTTCAACTAGATAATCAATTTCATTCGATTCAATCTTAATAGCACGTCTTCCGCCTGTTAATGTATAGCCTTTTACAATAGGCCCTCCTAAAACTCGTAAAGGCTCTTTGTTTAAAGAAAATATTTTATTTATTTCATTTAGCGAAATTGGAGTTCCACCAAGATAGTGTCCGGGTACAGTAACTCCTCCGATTATAATTAAGTATTCATAATGGTTAAATGATTGCCACATGTTATTTTCTCTAACTTGATCAATAGTGAAATAATCCACATCTATACCATGATAATATAAGGCACCCGCTGCATACCTAATATATGTAGAAACATATGGTGGAACACCTAAAATGGCTGGTTCATCAACATATCCATCGATAATTACAGCTTTCAATTTAAAAACTCCCTTTTTAAAATTGATATATATAATATATTATACCATATTTAAATGAATTGTGATTTAATATGTCGAAATTAAAATAAAATGAAATGAAGACTTAAATATGATATAATTATTTAAAATTAAGCTAATGAGGTGATTAGATGAAAAGAATATCTGTAATATTATTATACATATTTCTTATAACATACGTATTTTCAGGAGAAATTTATAATTTTAACAAATCAGCTTTTGTTGAAAAAACTAAATATTTTAAATTTGTTTTTGAAAAGGATTTATATAACTATGTTTATGAATTAGAAAAATTATCAGATAAATTATATGAAAATTATGTAGAGTTTTATGAAACAAAACCAGGATCAATAACAGTTTATATTTTTGATGACGTTGATTTTGTCAATTCTTTTGCGTTACCACCTTTAAATGTAATAAGATTATATATTAATCCACCAAATGCAAAAATTGGATTATCAGAAAACGTTGAAGAATGGATTAGTTTTGTATTTTCTCATGAATTAAATCATATTTTTTATGGAAATACGTTGAATAATTACGTTTCATGGATACCTAATAATATAATAAGAAAGGCATTAATGATGAATTGGAATCCAAGCTATTTACATGAAGGACTTTCTATATATATGGAGAGTAAATACTTTAAGGGGCGATTTCAGAATAATTTATTTAATATGTATTTAAAAGCAGAAATCTTAAGTAATAATTATCCAAGATATCAATTAGGTGCAGGGCCATATAAAGATATATGGTCACCAGCAGGATTTAATTATATGTATGGAGCTATTGTTACCAAAGAAATTTCAGAAAAATATGGAGAAGATACATTAAGAAGCATCATAAAAGATATTAACTCACATTTATTTTTTAGCACAATAAGCAGTTCATTTGAAAGAATAACTAACGAAAAATGGAATGATTTTTTATTATACATAAAAATAAAATATAAAAACGAGTATTTAGATTTATTAAATAAAGGATATGTTGATAATTATGTTCCATTAAATAAATCAAATCATTTCACTTCAAATTTAAAAACAGATGGAAAAAATATTTATTATTATAAGGAATCTCCAGGTAAAAGAAGTGGAATATATAGATATAAAGACGATAAATTAATTTTACCGGATATAAAAAATTTTGACATATCAAATGATGGAAAAATAATATATCTCATTTCAAATAAAAACGATAAATATATAAATTCTCTATATTTAAAATGTAACTGTCCTATTTCAGATACATTAATAGATATTCGAGTAACCAATTTTGCTTTTGCAGGAAGTGAAAGAATTGTATATACAAAAATAAAAGATGGATTAACAGCAGTATTTTTAAAAAATTTAAATACAGGGAAAACAGAAAAATTAATGGATTATGGGAAATATACAATAAATGATTTTTACTACTTTAATAATAAAATATATTTTTCTGGAATAATAAATAATCAGAATGACATATATTATATTGATTTAAATACCAAAAAATTAATTCAATTAACCAATGATAAATATATTGAAATGAATCTTTTTGTTAAAGATAATAATATATACTATACAGCTAATTATGAAGATGATATTTTTAATATCTATTCTATAAATCTAATAACAGGGTTGGTAAGTAAATTAACTAACCACATTTTTGGAACATTTTATCCAGTGGTATTAAATGATGAACTTTATTTTTTATACTATAATTTTACTGGATATCATCTTTCAAAAATAGAAATTAATAATATTGGTGAAAAAAATATAAAATTATATAATACTCAAATTATTGTGGAGAACACAGATCTAAAAATAGCTAAACAGATGAATAAATATTCTGAATCATTAAAATATAATTTTTTAGTTCCATATGCAGAAAATAATGATATAGGTGCATTATATTTATCTTTAAGTGAAGGGGTTAATTATGGTGTAGGAGCAGGACTATTAACAGATTTTACTCAATTAAAACCTATTTTTGGTTTTTATTTGGACTACTATACACAAAATTTAGGTATTTTTAAATATCAAAATAGCAAGTTATACTCAAGTATAAATATTTCAAAAAGTTTTGAATTCCATTTAAAGAAACAAAATTATTTAACATTAAGTAGTAATTTTGAATTAGAAAATATAACTTTAAAATCAAAAGAAATAATAATTAATTTAATGAATAATCCATATAAAATTGATCAACAACAATATTATGAAAACAACAGTATTTTGGGATATAACAATGATAATTTTTATATTCAATATTCCAAAGCATTTGATATTTATTCTGTAAAAACTGAACCATATATTTATTATGATACAAATGGTAATTTAATTCCAGGATTAAAGTTATCAAAGAGGATATGGTATCCATATTTCTCTATTTTAGACGGAAAATATAGCTTAGATGGAATTAATGGAAGTATAGATTATAATTATAATTTAAAAACGAAAAAATCAAATTTAAAATTTTCATTGAATATGGATTTAACAGCACTTTATTGGATAAATTTTACATTACCTCTAATAAAAAATAATTAAGAGTTGCCAAAAGGCAACTCTTAATTATACTGGATATACACTTTCATCTTCAGAAAATTCTTCATTTTCTTCAACTAAATCAAAATCAACCTGAATTTCCTTTTCATATTTCTTCTTCAAATAGTTCTTTCCCACTTCACCGAACAATATATAAGTTAATAAATCTTCATCATTTTCTGCTAATGCACATATTTCTTCTCTTGATTTTTCAATTTCAGGTTCCAATAAATCTGCTGGTCTGCAAGTTATAGGTTTTTCATCTCCTAATGCCTTCTTTAACAATTCTTCATTAACTGGAGCAGGTGGTCTTCCATACATACCTCTTAAATAATTCTTTACTTCATTAGTAATAGCTTTATATCTTTCCTTATACATCACATTTAAAACAGCTTGAACACCAACAATTTGACTTGTAGGCGTAACTAATGGTGGATATCCAAGATCTTTTCGCACTCTTGGTACTTCTTCTAGAACATCATCTAATAAATGAACCATTTTTTGATTTTTTAATTGTGAAACAAGATTAGAGAACATACCACCTGGTATTTGAGCTTT
This sequence comes from Marinitoga aeolica, assembly GCF_029910535.1. Lineage (NCBI taxonomy): Bacteria > Thermotogati > Thermotogota > Thermotogae > Petrotogales > Petrotogaceae > Marinitoga > Marinitoga aeolica. Next base: position 740,183 of record NZ_CP069362.1, on the reverse strand, counting down.
TAAAATTCTTGAATCAATAGAAACCATTTTCATATCATTTTCGCTGTGATTTTCTCTTACTTTCCAGAAATGATGAGCTAATTCATATAATAAGTCGGAATTTAATGGTTCGCCAAGTGCAAAATTAAAAGGTTCAACAGCAGGTTGAGAACTTGCATTTGCAAAAGGACTTAAAGCAGTGTCGATATAGTCAACTCCCGCATCTATAGCTGCTTGATATGCAATTGAAGCCATACCTGCAGTATTATGCGAATGCAATTCTATAGGTACATTGAACTTTTTCTTTAATTCTGAAACCAATTGATAAGACATTTTTGGAGTTAGTAATCCAGCCATGTCTTTTATAACTATAGAATCCACACCTTTTTCTATTAATTCTTTAGCAAAATTCAAATAAAAATCAAGATCATGAACAGGACTTATTGTATAAGAAATAGCGCCTTGAACGTGGATACTTCTTTTTTTAGCTATTTCAATGCTTTTTTCAAGATTTCTAATATCGTTTAATGCATCAAAAACCCTGATTATATCCATGCCATAATCTGCAACTTTATTTATAAAAAGTTCAACCACATCATCTGCATAATTTCTGTATCCTACAATATTTTGACCTCTTAAAAGCATTTGTATTTGTGTGTTTTTTAACTTTTTTCTTATGATTTTCAACCTTTTCCAGGGATCTTCGTCTAAATAACGTATACAGGAATCATATGTTGCACCACCCCAAACTTCCATAGAATGAAATCCGACTTCATCGAATTTATCCAAAACAGGTTCGAATTCATTAGTTTTCATTCTTGTAGCAATTATGGATTGTTGCCCATCTCTTAAAGTGGTATCTACAAATTTTGTCATATTTTCCACCTCCAAAATAATTAAAACATTCTTAGTTTAAAAATCAACAAATTTTTTATTAAGAAGCATAGAAAAAAGAAAGTAAAAACATATAAGATATGTTTGATAATTTTGGGGATTAGGAAATGTAATTTTGAAATAGAAAAATTTAGTAGTAGAATGATAATAGAAGGTGAAAAAATGAGAATAGGTAATTATTTACCTTCACAAGATACAAGGAGTATTTATCTTGAATCTAAATTGCGAAGAATATTATTAAAGGCTATAAATAGCAAAGATAATTCTTTGCTATTAAAAGTTGGTAATATAGATAATTTAATAAAATCTGGAAATATCGAGGAAGCAGAGAGGGAAATAAGAGAAGCAGAAAAAAATGTTCTTTCAAAAGAACAGAATAAAAAAAGCGTAATTAATATAAGGCCATTACCAGATAATACAGGAAATAGATCAAAAAAGAATTATCAAATTCCAGAAGCTATTGATGGAGATATTTATTTGCAAGATAATTCTCCGGATTCTGCAGTGTCTTTTCAATATCCTACAGCTGTTCCTGAAAGTGCATCATTTTTATTTATAAGTTCTCACGAAGGGGAACATGCAAGAGAAATAATAAAAGAAGCAATGTTTAAAGGAAAAATGGCCCAAGTGTATGTAAGATATTTTACATCGTATGATTCAGAAGGAAGATTGGTTTACACAGGCGGTGTAACCTGGGGAAAGATATTGGATTCAAAGGTATGATTGGAGTGAAAAAGTGCAAAGTAAATTTTTCCAAAAATTTTTAATAGAAAATAAGAATATATTAGAAAAATACGGGAAAATAATTGAAGTAAAAAGAAATGATATATTGCATTCTACAACTGAGGAATTAAAACAGGTTAGTATTATTTTAAAAGGTAAGCTAAAAGTAGTAAAATATACTTCTGAAGGTTATGAACAGGTATTAAAATATTTAAATAAAAATGAAAGTTTTGGGGAAGGATTAATTTTTTCTGGAGAAAATTATCCTTCATATATTGTAGCTGAAGAAGATTCAAAAGTTTTAGAAATATCGAGAGAAGGGGTTCTGGAACTATTTAGAGAAAATGAAGATTTTCTTGTTTTATATTTAAATGAAATATCAAAAAAATTATTGAATTTATCCAACATAGTTGATATTTTGATTATTAAATCTATAAAAGAAAGGCTTATTAGATATTTTGCATTACTATATAAACAACAAAAATCTGAAATCATATATTTTAAATCAAAACAGCAAATTGCAAATGAAATAGGTAGTGTTAGAGAAGTTGTTTCAAGAAAAATTAAAGAACTTATAGATGAAAATATAATTGAAGAGATTGATAAAAATCATATAAAACTGATTAACTTAAAAATATTTGAATAAAATAAAAATAAAACCGTGAGTGAAATCACGGTTTTATTTTTTTATATACTCTATAATTAGGATATCAAAAAAGGAATGGGAGGTTGATTTATGAATACAGTGGTTTTAATTGGTATTGCAGTAATATTTTTGATTTGGTCATTTTTTAAAAGTAGAGAAAAAACAAAGGAAAGTTTTTATCAATTTTTACCGGTGCAATTTCAGCAGGACCAATATACGCAGCATTTCCTGTGGCACAAGCTTTATTTTTAAAAGGAGCAAGTATTGCAAATTTAGTTATAATAATTAGTTCTTGGGCTGTAGTTAAGGTTGTTATGTTTATGGTTGAATCTAGTTTCTTAGGTTTATCATTTGCTATTACAAGATATGCTTTGACAATTCCAGCAATTTTAATTATGGGATATATGATGGAAAAATTGGTAAGTAGAGAAGATATTATTGATGAAATAGAAGATAAAGATATAATATATGAAAATGAAAAAGAGGTTTTAAGAGATTTACCAAATATGAATTGCGGAGCATGTGGATATCCTAATTGTAGAGCATTTGCCGATGGTGTAATAAAAGGTGAAGTGACGATAGATGATTGTGTAATTAGAAGTAAAGCTAAAAAGTATGCATAACAAATGCCAACCACAATGGTTGGCATTTTGTTTTAAAAGGTTTCACATTTTATTTTCCATTATGCTATACAAATATGTTATACTAACTTTGAGGTGATAGATATGGAATATATAGAATATATTTTTGTTTTACCAAAAAAGTTAGAAGATGAAATAGAAACATTTTTTACTATGAATGAATTTCAAAATTATTATTTTGATAAACCTACTAAAGGTCAATCTGTTGTGAAAGTATATATAAATCCCAAATATCCAGAAAATGATATTGTTAATTATTTAAAAGAAAAATTGGAATTAATTTCAAAACAAAATATAACAGAAGATGAATGGTTGAGGCCATGGAGAGAATCATTGAAGCCTTTTGAATTTGTTGAAAATATATGGATAATGCCTGACCCAGAAAAAAGTTATGATATTCCAAAAAATGTTAAAGTAATAAAAATAATTCCTGGAACAGCATTTGGAACAGGGTTGCATCCAACAACAAGATTAGCTGCAAAGAATTTAGTTAAAGTTATCAATGAAGGTGCAGATGTATTGGATATTGGAACTGGTACAGGAATATTATCAATGATTGCTAAATTATATGGAGCAGACAAACTTTTATCTCTTGATTATGATCCTTTAGCAGTAGAAAAAGCAAAAGAAACATTTGAATTAAATGATCTTGTCATTGAAGTAAAGCAATCCGATTTGTTATCTTCTGTGGATAAAAAGGAAAAATACGATATAATAATTGCAAATATTGTTGTTCCTATACTATTAAGATTATTAGATGATGAAAAATTAGATAAAATTTTAAATGAAAATGGATATCTGATTCTATCAGGTATTAATAAAGAAAGAGAAGAAGAGATGATTAATAAAATATTTGAAAAAGAATATAATATAATATCAAGAGAGGAAGAGTCAGGATGGATATCACTTCTGTTACAAAAGAGGATTTAGAAATAATAGAAAAACAAATAGAAAGAAAACCGAATAAAATAGTCTCGATTCCAAAAAGATGTTCATATGGAATTCCGCAGGTTATTGAAAGTTATCCATTAAAAGATGGGAAACCATTTCCCACTTTGTATTGGTTAACATGTCCCCATTTAATAAAAGAAGTTGGGAAACTTGAATCATTAGGTAAAATAAAGGAATGGGAAGAAGAAATAAAAAATAATGAAGACTTAAGAAAAAAATATTTAAAAGCCCATATTCAAGAACAAAAAAAACGAAATTCTATAATAAAAGGCGAAGAAAAATGGATAAAAGAAAGATTAGAGAAAATAGGTATAGGTGGCATAAGTAATTTTGAAAGTATTAAATGTTTACATTTACAATTGGCATCATATTTAGGAGGAACGGATAACCCTATTGGCGAAAGGGTGTGGAACAGCATTGAAAAGAAAGAATGTAAGAACTGCATCTGTTGTTTATTATAGAGATATAAGAACACATGTTGTAATATTTATTCTTATTTTCTTTGGTATATTAGCAGCAATAAAAAATATTTTATTAGGTAATTATATTGGTGCAATGAATATTGCAACAGGTTTTCTAGCTATTTTAATAATTAGATTTGGATTATATATAACAGCACCAATAACAGATATTTCTATTTATGCTTTTAGTATAATAAATCTGTTCAATTTAAAAATATTTTATATAAATAACACAGTTTTTGTTATAACTTTATTATTAACATTCAGAGATATGCTTAGAGCTAGAAAATATATTTTTACAGATTCTTTGACAGGATTATTAAATAGAAGGTATTATGTAGAAATTGTACCAAAGGTAATAAAATTGAAGGAGTATATAGGAAAAGGATTTGGAATAATAGTATTAGATCTTGATAATTTTAAGCCAGTTAATGATAAATTTGGTCATAAATCTGGAGATTATGCTTTAAAAAAAGTTGGAGATATTATTAATAAGAATACAAGAAAGTCTGATTTAGCTATTAGATATGGTGGAGATGAATTTGTTATATTAGTTAATACAAATGACGAAGAAACAATTGATAAAATAATAAATAGAATAGATAATCAGGTAAAAAAAGAATTGAAAATATACAACATAGGTATTTCAGCTGGAAAATATATAAAAAAAGCTGATGAAAATATTTCTTTAGAAGAAATATTTGAAAAAGCAGATAAAGATATGTATGAAAACAAGAAGAGGAGAAAACATGCTAGATAGAAAGGTATTAAAGAATATTCCAAATGAACCGGGAGTTTATATTTTTAAGGATAAGAATTCTAAACCTATTTATATAGGTAAAGCTAAAAAGTTAAAAAATAGAATAGCTTCATATTTTAATAAGTCAAATCAAGATAAAAATGAAAAAGTGAAAAAAATTGTTGAAGATGCAGAATTTCTGGATTATATAGTAGTTAGAAACGAAGATGAATCATTAATTTTAGAATCTAATTTAATATTTACTCATAAACCCAAGTACAATATATTATTAAAGGATGCCAGAGTGTATCCTTATATTGCTATTACAAAGGAAGATTTTCCGCAAATTAAATTAGTTAGGACAAAGAAAGGTGAAAAAGCAGAGTTTTATGGACCGTACTCCAATGTGGGTATGGTAAGAGGAATTATAGAAATAATACAGTGGGTATACAAAGTAAGGACATGTGAAAGAAAATTAGATAGGAAATCAAAACCCTGTTTTTTATTTCATCTTGGAAAGTGTTTTGCTCCATGTTATGTTGAAGTAGATAAAAAAGAATATAAAAAAGCAGTTAGAAAAGTAAAAAGATTTTTAAAGGGAAATATTAAATCTATTAGAAAATATATAGAAGAAAGCATGCACCAATATGCGAAATTATTAAATTTTGAAAAAGCTGCACAATTGAGAGATTTGCTTTTTAAATTAGATAGATTGTTTGTTCCGATTGGTGTTGAGATGGTGCATAATAAAAATATAGATATTATTGCAAAAGATAAAGAATATCCTGTAGTGGTGGCTTTAATTATAAGACAAGGATATGTTATCTCAAAACTAACCTTTACCATTGATGAAAATATAAATGAATTTATACATCAATATTATGTAATAAGAAAAAATATAATTCCTGAAGAAATATGGATAAAGGATTTTGAAAATAATATAGATGATGAAATAATACATTTTTTAACTAAAAATGGGTTAAAAGATATAAAAGATTTAAAAAGTGAAAGTGAAGAATTGTATACAATAACCACCAGGAATTTAACAGAAGAAGTAAAAAAACAGACGGATCTTGGGAATGTGTTAAAACAGGCAAAGGAAATTCTTTCTTTAAAAAAATTACCTTATCGAATAGAAGGAATAGATATATCCCATTTACAGGGGATGTATACCGTAGCTTCTTTGATAACATTTGAAAATGGGAAACCCAAAAAAGAAGACTATAGAAGATACAGACTTGATGAATTTAAAGAGCCTAATGACTTTGAATCGATTAAAACAGTTATAAAAAAAAGATATACAAAACATCCTTTGCCAGATTTGTTATTTATAGATGGGGGAAAAGGTCAGGTTAATGCTGCAGTTGAGGCCTTAAAAGAAATAGGTTATACCTTAGATGATATAGATGTTGTGGGAATAGCTAAAGAAGATGAAAGAATAGTGTTTCCAGGAGAAATAGAAGATTTGCATTTATCTCTTGACCACCCGGTATTACGAATGCTTATTTTTATGAGGGATGAAACACATAGATTTGCTATAACCTTTAATAGAAAGTTAAGAGCTAAAAGATTTGAAAAATCAAGATTAGACGATATCCCAGGAATAGGCCCAAAAAGAAAAAAACTTCTTATTAATCATTTTGGTTCACTTGAAGAAATTTCAAAAGCTTCGTGGGAAGAAATAAATGAGGTAATAAAAAATGAAAAAGTAGCAAAAAAAATAAAAGAATTTTTTGATTAGTGGTGAAATATGAAAAAAAATACAGCTATAGGATTAATTTTGATTTTACTGGTTTGGTGGATTATAGCAGTTTTAAATAATAATCAGCTTTTAATTCCATTTCCTCAAAAAGTTTTTCTGGAAATGGTAAAGCTTTTTAAAGATTTAAATTTTTATGGAGATTTATTAAACACCTTTTTAAAAATAATAGTAGGATTTTTTATATCTGTTTTTATTGGCATTCCTATAGGGATTATTTCTGGATTAAGTAAATCTTTTTTTGAAATTTTTAGACCTTTTTTAATGTTAATTCAAAGTTCTCCTGTAGTTTCATATATAGCTATAGCGATGTTATGGTTTGGAATAGGGTTTTATACGCCGGTTTTTGTTGCGTTTATGGTTATATTTCCAGTAGTAGTATTAAATATTTCTGAAGGTATAAGATCTACAGATAAAAAATTGCTGGAAATGGCAAAGGTTTTTAATCTTGATAAAAAAAATATTCTTTTAAAAATATACTTTCCTTCTTTAATTCCTTTTTTAAAATCCACATTAAATATGATATCTGGTAGCTTATGGAAATCTGTTGTTGTTGGTGAATTCTTAGCAGGGGACAGAGGACTTGGAGTTAGCCTTTCCTTTTCTAAAATTGCATTGAATACAGATAGAGTTTTTGCATATACCATTTTATTAGCAATATTAGGAATGATATCCGAAAAAATGTTAAAAGGTATATCCAGTAAAAATTTAAGAAGAGAGAAAGAGATAAAAAATAAAATAATAAAATCATCAAAAAAAGTAAATAGAATATCAGAAGATATTATTATAAAAAGTTTGAACAAAAAATTTGATGATAACGTCATATTATCCGGATTTGATATTGCATTTAAAAGCGGAAAAATAAATGTGTTATTGGGAGAATCTGGAATAGGTAAAACTACGATTTTAAATATATTATCAGGAATAGTGGGAAAAGATAATGGAGAAATTTATATAAATGGAAAAATTGGATATATTTTCCAGGATGATCGATTGGTTCCATGGCTTAATGTATATGAAAATATTAAGTTAGTTAATGAAGACATTAATTTAAATGAAATAATAAAATATCTAAATTTGCTAAATCTTGAAAAAGATATTCTTACAAAATATCCAGATGAATTATCAGGTGGAATGAAAAAACGTGTAAATATTTTGAGAGCAATAGCTTATAATCCAGATATAATTTTAATGGATGAGGCTTTTGCATCCCTTGATATTTCTAATAAATATAAAATAATAAAAGAATTTATTAATATTCAAAAAAAAGAAAAATTTACTGTTATAATGGTAACACATGATCCTTTTGAAGTATCTAATTTAGGTGAAAATGTATTTTTATTAGAAGGGAAACCATTAAAGATAAAAAAGAAATTTAAATTTAAAAATGTTTTTGAGAGAAATATAGAGTATAATCATACTATTCTTTATGAAATTAACAAAATATTGTTAGATTAATTTAAAATAATTCTAAGGAAATTCTAAGGAAAAAGAGTAAAAATTTTTTTGAAATAGAAAATACAATAATGGAGGTGATAGTGATGAAAAAAATTGTTGTTGCTATGACAGCAGTATTATTAATGGTAGTTTCCTCATTTGCCTTTGTAAATCCAAATTATGTTTCACCAGTGGTAAATGTTGTAAAAGAAGCTGCACCAGCTGTAGTCAACATTGAAGCTGTAGGGCATAGAAAGGCTTCAATAGATCCATTTTTTGAGGATTTTTATAAAAGGTTTTTTGGTGAATCACCATGGACTCAAGATAGAGAATTCAAAGCATTAGGTACAGGATTTATATTTGATAAAAGAGGATATATATTGACAAATTATCATGTTGTTGAAAATGCAGATGAAATAACTGTAACAACATTAGAAGGAAAGAAATATAAAGCAAAATATGTGGGTGGAGATGGAGATCTTGATATAGCGGTTTTGCAAGTTAAAACAAAAGATGAATTACCTGTAATAGAATTAGGAGATTCTGATAATATTGAAATTGGTGAATGGGCAATTGCAATAGGTAATCCTTTAGGGTTTAAACATACAGTTACATTAGGTGTTGTAAGCGCTGTACATAGAAAGATTCCAAAACCTGATGGAAATGGTGCTTATGCAGATTTAATTCAAACAGATGCAGCAATCAATCCTGGTAATAGTGGAGGTCCATTGTTAAATATTCATGCTCAGGTAATAGGTATAAATACAGCTATAGTAAATCCAACACAAGGTCAAAATTTAGGTTTTGCAATTCCAATTAATTTTGCTAAAAGATTTGCCGAATCTTTAATAAATACTGGAAAAGTATCAAAAGCATACTTAGGAGTTTATATACAAAACGTAACAGAATCTCTTGCAAAAACATTTGGATTAAAAGTAACAAAAGGTGCGTTTGTTAGTGATATTGAAAAAGGATCACCTGCAGATAAAGTTGGAATAAAACCTGGCGATGTTATTGTAAAAATAGATAATAAAGAAATAGATAGTGCTGATGAACTTGTATATATTGTAAAAACTTATCCAGCAGGACAAAGCATTAATGTTGTTGTGAATAGGAAAGGGAAAGAAATTACATATACAGTTACTTTAGCCGAAAGAGAAGAATTTGCAAAAGCTACAGAAGATTATTATTTAGGATTAAAAGTTAGAGATTTAACTCCAGAAGATATTAATGAATTAAAATTACCAAAAGATATGTATGGTGTTAGAGTTGAAGAGGTTAAAGAAGGATCAGAAGCACAATATGTAAATATTAAAAAAGGTGATATTATAATGGAAATGTACGTAAATGGAAAAGGTGAAAAATTAGAATCTGTAAAAGATTTCCAAAAATTAGCTTCAAATATTAAAAAAGGCGATTATGTAGGATTTATAATATATAGAGACGGTTATAGAGCTTCTGTATACTTTAGTTATATGGGTAAATAATAAAAGTCCCATCATTTTTTGATGGGACTTTTGTATTATATAATTACATTATTATTTATTATATAATTGCTCATATGATAGACCAGTTATAGATTCACAAATCTTCTTTACATTTGAATCAACATCTTCTTTTTTGCCATTATTTCTTAATCTATCTATTTCTTCTCTAATAATCTTATGATTTTGTGCATTCACTTTATATTTTAAAGATAATAATATTCCAGTTATTAATAACAATATGGGTAAAAATACAAATATAGACTTTAACTTAAACAATGTACTAGCAGTTTGATCTTGATTTGGTATATACCCAATAAAATCTAAAAATACACCTAAAACAAATAAAGTAACTGCTTGTATTATCTTCCTAATAAACGTCATTGCTCCGGAATAAATTCCTGCTCTATTTTTTGTTGTTATTAATTCATCAATATCAATTATTGTTGGCAACATAGCCCAAGGTATCATTACACCAGCGGATAAGCCAAAACCTATTATTATTGAATCTAAATAGATAAATATAGTTGGAGTGTTTTTGCCAATAATAAATAATATAAACATTCCTATAGCCCATATTGACAACCCTAAAGTATAATCTTTCCCTTTTCCATATTTGTTTGCTATATATACATGTAATGGTAATGACAATATTTCAGTAAGCAATATCAAACCTAAACATATGGAAAATATATTTGGTTTTTGAATATAGTAGGTTAAATAATATATAAATAATGCCATTAATATATCCATTGCTGTATATGCCATAATATACATACCAATATGGATTTTAAACGGCTTGTTTTTTAATAAAGATAATAAATCAAATTTATTTTTTTGAACATTATCATCTTTGGTGCTTTCTTCAAAGGTTCCTAAAAATACAAAAATCCAAGGAAGCGAATATAATATACTAAAAACAATCGCCATATTTCTATAACCAATAGAAGGGTTTGAAGCTGAATCAATTATTATTTTTGGCAAAACACCTGACAGTAATGCTGAAATTTGAGAAAAAAACATTCTCGTACCAGATAATTTTGTTCTTAATGAATAGTCTTTTGTCATTTCGGCATTTAAAGCTGTATATGGTATCATAACCATTGTATATACTGTTGAGAATAATATATATGCAAAAGAATAAAATAAGAATAACGATAATTGTGAGTTGCTATTAATAGGTAACCACAACAAATAAAAAGATAAAGCTATAGGAAATATACCCAATAAAAAGTATAATCGTCTTTTCCCAAATTTAGATCTTGTGTTATCTGAAATATATCCCATTATAGGATCAGAAATTGCATCCCAAGCTTTTCCTATAATAAGAACTAGTCCAGCTAAAGATGGTCTAAGTCCTACAACATCTGTTAAAAATATCAAAAACAATGTTCCAATTACTAAAAAAGATCCTCCACCAAAAATATCCCCCATACCATATGCAATAATATTTCTTCTCTTCATATTTACCCCCCTGAAATCTTTTACCAAGGTAATGGATTAATTGCTATTTCCCTTTCATATAATTCTTCATATTTTTTAACTTTGTCTTTATCCATCTTAATTTCACTAGCTTTTAAATTTTCTTTTAATTGTTCTATATTTTTACTACCTACTGCAATTGTGCTAATAACATCATATGATAAAATATAACTCAAGGCTTCATGAACCATAGATACATCATTAGATTTTATTTTTTTTACTTTTTCAATTAATTCTGCTCTTTTTTCAATATCCTTTACACTCCATCTGCTTCTAATACCTGTAAATCTACTATCTTTATTATATTTCCCAGATAACCATCCAGAATCTAAAGGAACTTTAACTATTACTGCTAATCCTTTTTCTCTAATTTTATCAAAAGATTTTCTTACATCTTGAAAGAATATATTAAATAATATTTCTACCACTTGACTATCAGTATTTTCGATTAATTTATCAACTTCTCTTGAAAAATCTAATGATGCACCATATGCTTTTATTAATCCCTCATTTTTTAATTCTTCCAAAACTTTAAATTGTGGTGCATTTTTGTCTAACATCTCATAAGGTGGATTATGTAAAATAACTGAATCCAAATAATTTGTTTTAAGTTTTTTTAAGCTATTTTCAACTGTTTTTCTAATAACCTCCGGAGCAAATCCATCTTTTTCTCCAGGAACATGCCCTACTTTAGTGTTTATTACAAGTTTTTCTCTATCAAACTTACTTAACGCCTCTCCTAATATTAACTCACTTTTACCCCCAGCATAATTTGGAGCAGTATCAAAAAAATTACATCCGAGTTCTACAGCTGTCTCTACTAATTTAATTGCTTCTGAATCTTTTGGCCCTCCCCATTCTTTATCATTACCTAATTGCCAAGCTCCAAATCCAATTTCAGAAACTAATTTTCCTAAATACTTCCTATAATTCATTTTCTCTTCCTCCTACAAATTATCAAATAATTCTTTAAATTTAGAGCTTGCTCTATAAAATACTGGAATTATTTCAGAATTTACAACGTATTTTCCACCGTTATATTTTTCTTTTGTCCATAAATTAATCCATTCATCTTCTGGTAATAAAACTTCCATATTTTTTGTATTTTCCTTTAAAACTGGACAAATCAATAAATCTCTACCTAATAAATACTCTTTATCGCTATTAACATTATAATGCAGCATTAATGGCCTTATTAAAGGTATTCCTTTTTCTTGATATTCATCAATATAATATAATAAATAATCTTTTAAATAAGAATGTATTTCTGTCATTTTTTTAAGATATTCAATTAATTCTTCATCTGAATAAACTTGAATATTATCATCTGGCCTATTTCCTTCATGAGATCTCATTACAGGAGAAAATGCCGACAATTCTATCCATCTCTTCATTAATTCTTTGCTTCTTTTAACTTCAAATAATGATGTATATCCACCCAAATCACAGTGAGTATATCCTATTCCAGATATTGCTGAAGATAAAAAACTTTTAACAACTGAAGGAATACCATCATCTTCAGACCAGTCTACTAATTGATCCCCTGCCCACATTAATGTTGTATATTTTTGAATTCCATTAAAACCAGCTCTCATAAAAAATACTATTTCACCTAGTTTTCCAGATTCTTTAACTGCTTCATAATTTAATTTAGCCCATAACACTGGCCACATATTATGCATTTCTTTCGGATCTCCATTTTCCAAAACACAATCAATTGGCAAATATTCTCCAAAATCAGCCATCCATCCTGAGAAACCTAAATCTATCATATTTTTCTTTATTACCTCTTTATACCAATTAAAAGCTTTCTCGTTCGTTAGATCTATTGTACCACAATAGAATTCTCCAAAATCGATTAAATATGTATCTCCTTTTTTGTTTTTTACAAAATAACCTTTTTTATCGGCTTCTTTAAATAATTCTCCTTCTCTTATCAAATATGGGTTTATATACCCTAAAAACCTAATATTTCTTTTATTTAATTCTTCAATATACTCTTTTAAATTAGGATAGTATTTCTCATTTACCTTCCAATCCCAAAATAATCTTTTACCAAAAGAAGTAATTTTTTTACCTACCCAATCTTGAACCCATAATGCATTAATCTTTACTTCACTTAATTTTTCTAGTTTTTTATTTACTTCTTCTAATCCACCTTGCACACCTAATATTAAACCATCTAAAATCCACTCTGGTAATTTCGGTTGTATTCCCATATATTTATTAAATTTTGAAATTATTTCTAGATAGTTTTCTCCTGTAATAAAGGAAATTCTTTTTGGTATATCCCATACTTCTATTTCATGAAAATCTACATGAGAAAAATCAAATTTCATATATACTGATGAATCTACTATACAATAATACATATTTGAACTTAAAAAAGCACTTTGAGGGAAATTTGTTGTATAATAATCCCCACCTGCTTTACCTTCTACATCTGCCAACCATGTAATATATGTTTTCTTATTTCTACCTACACCTGGTTCTGATGTCCATAATGGGAAGATTTTTCCTCTAAGATTAAAATATGAAAATTGTTCTCCACAACCATATATATCTTCATTTTTTGTTGCGTTTAATCTTATCCAAAATCTATTATAATTAGAATAATTTTCAAATGTTATTTCATTATCTTTTATTTCCATTTTGAGTATTGTTTTTCCATCCTCATAAAAACTTATAATATTTCCAGCTATATTAAAATTTCTTAATGGAATTCTGCTTTCTAAATAATCATTAATATCAAAATTCCCTCTATACATATCTATTTTTTCTTTTCCATATCCTAAAAATATTGAAGGGTTTTCCTTAGAATGCGATAACAATTTATTTTTTCCAATTATTATTTCAAATCCATTATCTTTATCTATTATCATAGTAATCATCCTCTTATTATTTCCCAACCCATTAATTGGCCAAAGATTTCAAATGTTCTCATATAATCGCCATATACCATTGCAGCATGATGCGCTACTCCATTTTTTACTAAAGTATCTAATAAACTATTGATATGATTTTCAAAAATAACTTTTGCATATGTTCCTTTTAATTCTTTTTTCATTTCTACTGCTTCACCTTTTGCTATAAATAATCTAGTTTTTCCTCTTGCAGAATCTATTCTTAATAAACTTATTACTCCTGGCTTCAATACAAAATCAGCAGTAACTCCTTTTCCTCCTGCAAAATATGTATCTAAAGATCTATTTGATTTTTTATCCCATAAATTATATGCAGCAACTCCACAATGCCATAATAATGCATAGTTTTCTTCTAAATTAACTTGAGACAAATCTGCTAAAAATGGCGTAGAATTAGAGGCTGCTTTAGTTGCTATCATAGATAATGTCCCTTCAACATCACCTTCACAACCTATAATATAATCATTAGCTTGTAAATATGACATTGCAGCACAAGGAGAAATTCCATATTTTGAAGCAAATTCTGGCCAACATCTTATTGCCATAGCATTAATATTTTTCTCTTTAAAAAACAATTCTAATCCTCTAATTAATTTACTTACTTTACTTAATTGTGTATTATTTATTCCTGAAACATCATATATTTCTTTTAACTTTTCTTCATACTGCGATTCAGAATTATTTGCATAATCAAATAATTCATCTAATTGCAAATAATCTATTAATGTTCCCGCTTTCCCGTTTAAATTTAGTTCATCTATACCTAAATTAAAAAATCCATGTGCTCTTGATCCCACTACACCTAGTCGTGTATTTTCTAAAACTTTTTTCATCTTTAATGCATTTATCCAATCCATATCAATTTTATCACCAACTGTATAATGGAAATTATCATATCCAGCTTTGTATAAATTTGAAGCATTTAAGTTCAGCCCACAAACTGAATTTAATCTTATTTTTCCGCCGTTATATGGCAACTCATTAAATGCCCACAATAACATTGGTTTTTTCAAACTTGCATATATTAAAGCTAAATGACCTAAATGAAATGTTCCGCTAATTATAACTATTCCATCAACATCGACAAATTTTTTTACAGAATTTTGAGCTTCTTCTACCTCAATAACCAAATTTTCATCAAATATAAATTCTACATATTTTATACTTTTTAATTCCTCTATTTTTTCTTTATATATTTCAGCAGCTGCATTATAGTCAAATGTTTTCCTTGCCAAACAAACTACTCCTATTTTTAGCATAATAACCCTCCTATGTTGTCTTTCTTTCAATAATAGTCACTTCAAATATTTTTTCTTCATTTTCTTTATTTTTATTTTTTATTCTTTCATATAACATTTCAAATGCTAATTTACCCATATAAAATTTGTCAATTGATACTGTTGTTATTTCAGCTATTTTTGATTCAATAGTATTATCAAATCCTATAATAGCTATTTCTTCTGGTATTTTTATATTTTTTTCCTTTAAAACCTGATAACAAGCAACTGCAAAAACATCATTATATGCAAATATTGCATCTATTTCTTTTATCCCATGTTTTTTTATATAATCATTAAAAGTATTATATGCATTTTCATAACCTTCATTTGATAATAATATATGTTCTTTTAAATTATATTCTTCTATTGCTTTTAAATAACCTTTGCACCTCATCTTAGAAGCATATTTATGTTCTGTTGCATTAAACATTAATATATTTTTTCTTCCTTTATTAATCAAATATTTAGTAGCTATATATCCTCCATTTTGATTATCTACTAATACTGAATCTAAATTATATCCATCTTTTGGATATTCTATTAAAACAGTAGGATAATTTAGATCACTTAGTAATTTTATATCCTCAAATTTATTTTGAGTTGTAGATACTATTAGTCCATCTACTCTTCTTTCAAGAAAAGTTTTTATAGCCATTTCTTCCAATTCATATTCTTTATCCGAATTCATAAATATAACTTGATATTTCTTTTCTCTTGCTGCATATTCAATTCCCTTTAATACTTCAATATAAAAAGGGTTTTGAGCATCAACAATTACAACTCCTACAGTATGTGTTTTACTGTATCTCAAAGAAGTAGCTGTTACATTTTTAAAATAATTCATTTCTTTAGCGATTTTTAATATTTTTTCTTTAGTTTCCTTATCAACATACTGCTTATTATTCAATGCTCTGGATACTGTATTAATAGAGTATCCAGAAGCATTTGCAATATCTTTTAAAGTAACAAATTTTTTTTTCATAATTCCACCTATTTAAAGTTTTCATCCTCAATTTTTTTAATTTCATTTAATGCATTTTTCAAAAATTCTTGTCTATCTTCAGGAAATCCTTCAGTAAAAGAAGCGTTTAACCAATTATCAACCATATCAAATGCTTGTATAGGAGCTATTAACCATCCTCCAATAGTCAAAATATTAGCATTATTAATTACTTTAGCCATTTTTGCAGGGAAAGAACTTTCAACAACAGCTGCATATACACCTTTAAATTTATTTGCAACTATTGCCATTCCCATACCCGTACCGCAACATAGTATTCCTCTTTCATATTCACCTGATGAAACTTTTGATGCTACAATCTTAGCTGATTCAAAATATGCTCTTTTTTCTTCATGTTCATACATTCCAACATCCTCAACTTCATATCCTTTTTCTATTAAATGATTTTTTATAGCCTCTTTTAAAGTAAAACCGGATTTGTCTGAACCTATGATAATTTTTTTCATAATTTTACCTCCTCAACTATCTTTTTATATATACTATCAGCATCAATACCATATTTTTTCATTAAAAAATCACTTTTTCCAACCTCACCATAATGATCTTTAATACCCATTCTAATAACTTTAACTGGATAATTTTCAGATACAACTTCAGCTACAGCACTTCCCCAACCATTAATAATATTATGATTTTCTACTGTAATAATTTTATTAGTTTTTTTAGCTGCTTTAATAATAGTTTCACTATCTACAGGCTTTAATGTATGCATATTTAACACTTTTACACTAATACCTTCATTTTCAGCTTTTTCAACTGCTTTCATAACTTCAAATAAGCAAATTCCAGATGTTATTATAGTTATATCTTCACCATCTTTAACTTCATGTATTTTTCCTAATTTAAAATCTACATTTTCATCAAAAAAGGCATTTTTCGATTTTCTATCTAATCTAATGTATACTGGTCCATCATGTTCTATTATTTGTGGTAATAATTTTCTTAATTGATATATATCAACAGGCTCAACAATTGTCATCTTTGGTAAATTTCTCATTATTCCTGCATCCTCAAAACTCATATGTGTTTGTCCGTTTAACTCTGCAGTAACTCCTGGATCGGATCCTACAATTTTTACAGGCAAATATGCTAATCCTACAGAAATAGCTATTTGGTCATATACCCTTCTTGTTGAAAAAGGGGTGAATGTATGGGTAAATGGTATTTTCCCCATATTTGCTAAACCTGCTGCTATACCTATCATATTAGCTTCTGCTACTCCAACATCTATGTATCTTTCTGGATATGCATCCTTAAATATATTAGTTTTATGAGCTTTCATTAAATCAGCATCTAAAACCATTATATTGTTATTATCTTTCGCTATTTTAACTAATTCTTCAACATATAATTCTCTCAATTCTTTATCTAAAGTCATATTCTTTCACCTCATTTCTCAATAACTCTAAAGCTTTTTCCATTTCTTCTTTGGTTAAAGGCATATTATGAGAACTCAATTTATTTTCTGCAAAGTATGCACCTTTACCTTTAATTGTATTTAATATAATAACAGATGTTTTATCCTTTTTATCTTTTGCTATTTTTATAGCTTCATCTATTTCTTCAACATCATGCCCGTTTATGGATTGCACATGCCAATTAAATGATTCCCATTTTTCTACCAAAGGTTCAATACTATTAATTTCATCTGTTTTTCCATCTATTTGCATTTTATTATAATCTACAAAAGCTATTAAATTATCTAATTTTCTATTTCCGCCATACATTGCAGCTTCCCAAATTTGTCCTTCTTGAATTTCTCCATCTCCCATAATACAATATACATAATTGTCTTTTTTATCTAATTTTAAAGCTATTGCCATACCAATAGCTGCAGATAATCCTTGTCCTAATGATCCACTTGTCATATCAATCCCAGGAGTTACTAATCTATCACAATGACTAGGCAATTTTGTATTTGGTTGATTTAATGTATATAACCATTCCTCAGGTATATATCCTATATCTGCAAAAACAGAATATAATGCAGGACCTGCATGACCTTTTGAAAGTACCAATCTATCTCTTTCTTCCCAATTAGGTTCTCCTTCTTTTATCTTCATTTCTGAATAGTATAGTACAGCTAAAACCTCTGCTAATGACATGCTTCCTCCTACGTGTCCAACTCCCAAAGTACCTATAGCTTTAATAATATTTTGTCTTATTAAATTAGCTTTTTTCATTAAAAATATTTTCTTTTCTTTATTCAAGATATTCACCATCCTTATTAATATATATCTTTAAGTAAATTCATTAATTTTTCTTTATCAATTTTTATAGGTGTGAGTTCTATTATATTTGCTTTTAATGATATATCTGCTATTTCCTCTAAATTATTTACACCATAATCCCTAAGTTTAAAACTATATCCGGATTTTTCTATCATCTTTTTTATCCAGGAGCTTAATTCATTAATAGAGTTTAACTCTAAATAATTTATAATTTCTTCTAATGGATTTTCATTATTTACATATTCAATTAATTTATACAAAGATAATGCACAAGCTAATCCGTGTGGAATCTTATATATATTTGTTAAAGGAAAACTAATAGCATGTGCTGCAGTTGTTCGTGTTTGAGAAAAGGCTATTCCAGCCATCATACTAGCTTCTGACATTACATCTCTTGCTTTTTTATCTCCATCAATAGATTTTTCGAGATTTTCAAATATTAATTTCATTGTTTTCAAGGCTATTGATTTACTTATATTTTGTGTTGATAATGCCCAATAAGACTCAATTGCATGTGTAAAAGCATCTAACCCTGTTGATCCTGTAACATTTTTAGGCATTGAATAAGTTAATGTGGGATCAACTATAGATATATCTGGCCAAAAACTATCTGTTACCAAAGGCTTTTTTAGATTATTACTAAATGTATATACTCCTACATTAGTTACTTCGCTACCAGTTCCTGAAGTAGTTGGTATTGCAATTAATTTGGTTTTTCTCTTTAGTTCTTTTGGATTTTCAATATCCTCTTCTAAACATGATATAGCTTTAGCCGTGTCTATAGAACTTCCTCCACCTAACGCAATTATTGTTTTAATATTGTTTTCTAGAGCAAATTTAACTCCATTGTTTATAACATATGTAGGCGGATTTGGTTCTACTTCATCAAATACAAAAACATTATCTAGAATTTCTTTTAATCTATCTATATATCCAAGATTATATGCAAATTTTTCACACACAATCATAATATTATTTTCAAGATTCATGTTTTTTAATTCTTCTAATTTGTTTTTACCAATAATTACCTTTGTAGGCATATAAAATTGATAATTCATGATTTTACTCCTTTCTGTTTTAATATAATGATAAATCCTCCAAATAATATTAAAAATATTCCTATTATTTGTACAAAAATCATTTTTTCATTTAAAAATAGTGTTCCTATAATGGTTACAAAAACAGGTGTAAATAATAGGAATGTTCTTACTATCCATATTGGAAATTTGTGTAAATTATAATAATACAAAATATATATCAAAAATTGGCATATCCCTGCTAATAATAGAAATATAGTACCTTTAAACTCAAAAAAACGATCTGAAAATTTATATGAAATAAAAATAAAAAATAACATAGCAAAAAAATTATTATAAAATGCAATGATCATGTTTTTTATCTTATACTTTTTCTGAACATATTTTATTAAAAATGCATTTAAAGATATAAATAATGCACTAAGAATAAAAAATATATCTCCAAAATTAAATGATAAATTCGCAAAATCAACATTTAAAACTAATAGAATTCCTAATATCATTGATATTGATCCAAATAAATCAAAGGATGTAAACCGAACTCCTAAAAACAATGAAATAATATCTGTAAAAAAGATGTCTGATTTTAAAAGCAATGAACCATTTGAAGCTGTTGAGTAATTTAATCCTAAAAATGCAAATATATCTAATAAAAATCCTAAAAAACCAATTAAAAATAATTCCTTAAAGGCAATTTTAATAATTTTTAATTCTTTAATTCTTTTCCTAAAAAATAATATGAAACTCAATATAATGAATACTAAAACTCTAATGAATATGCCTACTGTAAAAACATCTGCATATTGAACAGCTATTTTATTAAATATATAATACATTCCCCAAACAAAAGATAATAAAAGTAAATAACTATATTTCATTATCCTTTTACACCACCAGCTGTTAAACCTTTAATTATAAATCTTTGTAGAGATAATGTGATAATAAATGCTGGTATAAGCATTAATGTTCCAGCTGCTGATAGTTGTCCCCATTGAGGAGCATATTGTCCCATAAATGCATTTACTGAAATAGGTGCTGTCCTAGCTTGTGTATTGGTTAAAATAAGTGCGTATAAAAACTCATTCCAAGACATAATAAATGAAAATACCATTGCAACCACTAAGCCTGGAGCTACCAATGGAATAAATATTGACCAAAACAATCTTTTTTCCGAACACCCATCTACTCTTGCTGCTTCTTCAAATTCTCTAGGAATTGATGCAAAAAATGGTAATAATAACCAAATAATATATGGAACATTAAAACTTATATATGCTAAAACCAAAGAAAAAACATTATCTAGCATATTTAAATTTCTAAACATTAAATATAGTGGAATAGATAATGATATTTGCGGAATCATTCTAGATGTTAAAAAGGAATAGGCAATAGCCGTTTTCCCTCTAAATTTATACCTCGTAATAGCATAAGATGCCATTGCTCCTGCTAAAACAGAAAAGGATGAAGATATTAAAGCTACTATTAAACTATTCTTTAAACTATTTAAAAACATATAGTCAGTTAAAACGCTTTTGTAACTTTGCAAAGAAAATTTAAATGAAAAAGGATTTGATGTAAAAATATCAATATCTCTTTTAAAACCATTAGAAATAACTACAAAAATAGGAAATAATTCAATTATAACAACTAAAAAAGCTAAGAAAACTAAAAATTTATGTTTTAATCTTTTATTCTTCATGCCTTATCACCATCTATCTCAATATTTCCTCTTACTAATATAATGGTCAAAATTAATGTGACAACAATTAATATAATTGACATTGCAGATGCATAACCAATATTAAAATATTCAAATGCTTGCTTATTAATATACAATGATAATAACAATGTGGAATTACCTGGTCCTCCTCCCGTCATTACATATACTTCAGAGAAAATTCTTAATGCGTCTATAGTTCTTAATAATATTGCAGTTATAATAGTTGGTTTTAAATATGGAATAATAATATAAAAAACTCTTTGCCAAAATCCAGCTCCATCTATAGTAGCAGCTTCTTCAAATTCTTTTGGCATACCACTAATCCCTGCATATAATATAATGAACATAAACGGCCACATTCTCCATATATCTTGTAAGATTACTGCTGTATATGCAGTTCCTGGATAGGCTAACCATGCTATTTGTTTAAATCCCAATAAACTCAATATATAGTTTATTGTTCCATATTCTGGCTGTAGCATAAAACTCCAAGTTAACCCAGATAAAACCGGTAAAATGAAAACTGGTAATAATAATAATGATCTTAAAACTCCAGCTCCTTTGAATTTTCTATTCATCAATATAGAAACAAAAAAACCTATGATTAATTCAATTGGTATAGCTATAAATATAAATCCTATTTGTAATAGAAATGATTTCCAAAATTGTGGATCATTAAATACTGAAACATAGTTTTTAAAAAAGATAAAAACTCTGTTTGCTTCATTCATTAAATTCCATTCAAAAAAAGATAATCCCAAAGCATATGCAATTGGAAAAACAAGAACTGCTGTTACAGAAATTAAAGCTGGAGCTAAAAAGAAAAGAGGAAAATTTCCTCTTTTCTTTTTATTTTTACTACTTAACAACATTTAATAACTCCTGAATCATCTTATTTACAGCCATTTCTGGTGACATAGTTCCTGTAACAGCAGCAATCCAATTTGTTTTAATAACATTTGATACTTCAGCATAATTTTCAATTCTTGGTCTGCTTGTAGCATATTTCATAGAATCAAATATACCTTCAAACCAAGGATGTGTAGATTGAAATTCAGAATCTTTTAATAAATCAACTCTAGCGGGTGTCATACCAACTTTAACTAATTCTTTTCCTGCTTCATATGAAGACCACCAGTATGCAAATTCAGCAGCAGCTTCCTTATTCTTTGAAGCTTTTGGAATACCTAATACCCATGCACCTCTTACAGCAGCTCTTTGATATTTACCTGCTGGAGGAGCAGAATAAATAATTTTTCCTGCAACTATTGATTTGTTTGGATCTTCATGATCAGGAACTATAGCTGGCCATTGGAACATTGAGAATACTTTTCCTTGGTTAAATGCAGCTATTCTTTCTGAATGCCCATAATTATTAGCACCAACTGGAGCATATTCTAATAATTTTTTATACATATTAATAGCTTCTATAGCTCTTTCTTTATCCAATGAAACTACATATTTACCATTTACTAAATTAATAGGTATAGTTCCATACGCACTAAAGAAAAGCATAGCTTCACATGTAGCACCTTCTGATGTTTTTGTAAATGGTGCAAAACCATATATACCTTTTTTCTTTAAAAATTTAGCAATGTCTAATAATTGTTCGAATGTTTGTGGAACTGTTAAATCATAACCATACATTTCTTTAAATTCTTTTTGGTATTCTTTGTTTTCAATAATATCTCTTCTTGTCATCCATACATAAATATTTCCATTAATTGGCAATCCTACTATAACATCTTTCCATACTGCAGCATCAAAAACTTGTTTCATAATAACATTTAAATCAGGTTTTTTATACATATTCCCATTTGACCATTTGTCATATGGTTCTAATAAATCCCCTAAACTAGGAACATATGGTTCATCAACTGCTACAATATCATATTGTGTATTTTTTGAAGAAACACCAACTGCGATTTTTTGTAGAACACTTCCAGAAGGAACTAATTCCATAATAACCTTAATACCCGTTTCTTTTTCAAAATCTTTAAGTTTTGACTGAACAGCTCTTGTTAACGCATCATCCCAAACTAACACTTTAATAGTTGTAGCTGCAAAAGATGAAATAATGAATAATGAAACTAATAATACCAACAATGCTTTTTTCATGTTTATCCCCCTCTAATAGATTTTTGGTAACGATATCTGATAACGTTACCAGAACCAGTATATCATATTGTAATTTATTATACAAATTAAAGTAAATATAACTATAGTTAATTATATAAATTTATAACCATTTATTAATAAAAATCTAATTTATTACTTGATTTTTAAGATTAATTTAAAAGTAATGTTTTGTTTAACCAATAAAAACATTATTAATTCACATTTTATGATTTACATAAAATTGGCTTAAATTATATATATTCAGTAATAATTCCAAATATTTTAAATTCACTATGTTTTTAATGTAACTATTACAACTGATATAATTCAATAAAAAAGGAGGTTTTAGAATGAGCTATGATTATATTATAGAAAATTATGATAAAAACAAATGTTTCTCTAGTTTCTTACCTGGAATAGCAGGAAAAAACGGTATTCCAATGTGGGTATTCTATGTAAACAGAGGTCAATGTATAGCTAGTTTTGGAATAGAAAATAAAAATAACGCTATAATGGAATTTAAACCCGCTGATCAAAGTTATACTGCTACACCATTAAAAGGATTTAGAACATTTATTAAAATCGATGGTGAATATTATGAGCCTTTCTCAGAATTAAATGACGCGAAAAGAGAAATGAGAATCAAGAAAAATTCATTAGAGATTGTTGAAGAAAGTAAGGATTTAACTATAAGAGTAATATATTTTACTATTCCTAATGATAATTATGCTGCATTAGTAAGAAGAGTAGAAATTGATAATAAAAACAAGAAGAATTTAGAAATAGTTGATGGAATGCCTGAAGTTTTACCATATGGCATATCAAATGCATTATTTAAAGATATGGGTTTTACCGCAAGAGCTTGGATGCAAGTTTCTAACTATGAAAATAAAGTTCCTTTCTATAGTGTTAGAACTGCTGTTGGAGATTTAGAAGTAGTTGAAGAAGTTACTAATGGCTATTTCTATTTTGCATCATATAATGATGAATTATTGGATGTAATATATGATAAAAATATTTTGTTTGGAAATAAAACTGGCATAGTTGAAGCTTATGAGTTTAAAAATAATTCATTAGAGGATATACTATCTAAAAAACAATATGACGAAAACAATTTACCTAGTGCATTTTGTGCTTTAAAAGATAACTCAGAAAAAATTATTATTAACAGTATGATAGGATTTTCTCATACTAGAGAATATATTAATGAAAACATAAACAATATAAAAACAAATGAATATATTGTGGAAAAAATGAAAGAGGCTGATGAGGTAGTAAATGAAATTGTTTCTGATATTTATACAAAAACAAATAATGAATTATTTAATAAATATTGTGAACAAAACTATTTAGACAATATTTCAAGAGGCGGTTATCCAGTATTATTTAATGATAATAAGATTGTCTATCATATATATTCAAGAAAACATGGTGATTTAGAAAGAGATTATAATTTCTTCTCATTAGAAGCAAATAAATATTCTCAAGGAAATGGTAATTTCAGAGATGTGTTGCAAAATAGAAGAAATGATATTATTTTTAAACCAGAAATTGATGATTTCAATTTAAAGATGTTTATTAATTTAATACAAGCAGATGGTAATAATCCATTAGTTGTTAAAGGGACTGTATTTAAATATAACGGCAATTATGATAATTTAGATGAAAAATTAGCTGATTATTTAAAAAATAATTATTTCACTCCCGGACAGTTATTAACCTTTGTTGAAAATAACGGAATAAACGTAGAAGATGATTTTATAGAAAATATCCTTAAAGATTCTATACAATTAGAACAAGCAGAATTTGGTGAAGGTTATTGGATTGATCACTGGACATATATAATGGATTTAGTAGAAACTTATTATGAAATATATCCGGATAAAATAATTGATAAATTATTTAATGAAAGAAAATTCAAAATATTTGATTCACATGCATTTATAAAACCTAGAAGTGAAAAGTATAAGATTTATAAGGGAAAGGTTATGCAAATTGCTGCAATTGGTGAATCAGAAGAAAAAGCAGAAATAATTAGAAAAAGAGGTCATAATTATTTAGTTGATAAAGATGATAATATATATAACGCTACAATGTTTGAAAAATTACTATTATTAGCAGTAAATAAATTTTCTACATTGGATCCATATGGATTGGGACTTGAAATGGAAGCAAATAAACCAGGTTGGAATGATGCATTAAATGGACTTCCTGGAATATTTGGTTCTGGTATGAGTGAAACATTTGAATTAAAAAGATTACTTTTATTCTTAAAAGAATATTGTGTAAAAGATGTAGAGGTTTTTGAAGAGTTAAAAGAGTTTATTGATAACATAAATTATGAATTAGATAATTTCAAAGATCAATTTACATATTGGAATAATATTTATTCTCATAAGGAAGATTATAGGAAAAAAGTATTTTTCAAAATCGGTGAAAGAGTTAATATTTCAAAAGAGTATTTATTAGGCTTCATTAATAAAATGATTAATAAATTAGATGATGGAATTAAAAAAGCTAAAGAAATTGGAAAAGGTGTATATCCTTCCTTCTTTACATATGATTTAATAGAATACGAAGAAAAAGATGGGGTTATTCTACCAAAAAGATTTGAAGTAAATGTTCTTCCATACTTCTTAGAAGGAATTGTTAGATCATTTAAGGTAATCGATGATAATGAAAGAAAAGAATTATATAAATTTGTAAAAGAATCAAATATCTATGACAAAAAATTAAAAATGTATAAAACATCAGAAAGTATTATGGATCAACCATATAGTATTGGAAGATTAAGAGCATTTACTCCAGGTTGGTTAGAAAATGAATCTATATTTATGCATATGGAATTTAAATATTTACTTGAAATATTAAAAGCAAACATGTTAGAAGAATTCTATGATGACATTAAAACTATGTTGCCTCCATATATGAAATATGAAGTATATGGAAGAAGTTTATTAGAAAACTCTTCATTTATTGTAAGTAGTGCAAATAAGAATGAAAATCTTCATGGACAAGGTTTCAGCGCTAGATTAAGTGGTTCTACAGCAGAATTTTTAAGTATGTGGAAATTAATGTTTATTGGTAATAAATTATTTAAAATGGAAAATAATGAATTAACTTTCACTTTTGAACCAAAATTAAATTATGAATTTTATGATAATGGTGAAGTTGAATTTAAATTATTCTCAAAAACATTAGTTAAATATATTAATAACAATAATTCTAAAGAAATCAAAAAAATGGAAGTATTTATAGGAGATAATAAATTTGAAATCACTGGAAATAAGTTAAAAGGAGAATTAGCATATAAATTAAGAAGCAAAGAAATAGATAAAATAATTTGTTATTTTGAATAAGCCCTTCACGGGCTTATTCTTTTTATGGTATAATAATTAGGAATACTAATTAATAAGGGGGATTATTATGGATATCATTAATCATGTAGAAAAAATAAAAGATGAAATTATCGAATCTTTAAGAAAATTTGTTTCAATTAATTCTGTAAACCCAAGAGCTGGAGGGCCTGGCGAAAAAGAAGTAGCAGAATGGTTAGAATCATATTTAAACACTCTTAAATTTGATGAAATAAAAAGATATGATGCACCTGATGATGCTGTTGAATATGGTTATAGACCAAATATTGTTGCAATGTATAATGGAACAAATCCTGAAAGAACAATTTGGTTTATTACCCATATGGATAAAGTACCTGAAGGAGATTTATCATTATGGGATCATGATCCTTTTGATCCTGTTGTTAAAGATGGAAAAATATTTGGCAGGGGATCTGAAGATAATGGAAGTTCATTAATTGCTACATTATTCGGAGTAAAAACAATGATGGATTTAAATATTAGACCAAAAAATAATATTGGTTTAGTTTTTGTTTCAGATGAAGAAACAGGTAGTGAATATGGTATAAAATACCTATTAAAACAAAATATTTTTTCTAAAGATGATTGGTATTATGTTCCAGATTCAGGAAATCCAGAAGGTTCTTTTATTGAAATCGCTGAAAAATCAATATTATGGTTAAAAATTGAAACACTTGGAAAACAAGCACATGCTTCTACACCTAATGTTGCTAGAAATGCCCATAGGGCATCTATATACTTTGCAAAAGAATTAGATGAATTTTTACACAATAAATATAATGCAATTGATAATATGTTTGGAAGAATTCCTATCTCAACATTTGAACCAACAAAGAAAGAACATAATGTTGATAATGTTAATACTATCCCGGGTACTGATGTGTTATACTTTGATTGCAGAGTTTTACCACAATATGATTTAAATGAAATAATATTAGATGTTAATAAAATCAAAGAAAAATATGAGGCTAAATTTGGAGTAAAAATAAATATTGATATTCCTCAAATGGAATTTGCTCCAGAACCAACTCCTAAGGATCATCCTATGGTTTTAAAATTAAAAGAAAGTATAGAAATATTAAGGTCAATAAAAACTTTTGTGGGTGGAATTGGTGGTGGAACATGTGCTGCAATTTTGAGACACGAGGGATTACCTGCTGTTGTATGGGGAACAATGGATCATATGGCTCATCAACCAAATGAATATATAAAAATTGAACATTTAATAGAAGATACAAAGGTATATGCGCATTTAATGTCAAATTTATAGGAGGAGAAAATATGAAAACATTGATTTTGTATGGTTTTGGAATAGGTGTTGTCGATATTAGGAGTATAAAAAAGATAAAAGACAAATATGAAAAAATAGTAGTATTTATCTCAAAAGAGCCACAGGGTAAAGCCAAAGAAATGTTGGAAGAATTAAATGATGTGGAAATAAATACAACTTTGAATTTTTATAAAGAAGCTAAAAGGAAAGCTAAGGAAATAGAAAATGCTGAATTGCAGGATTTAGGAGATTTTGGTGATAGGGCGATGATGCGAGATCCATGTTAGAGAACATTAGTTTAATTTTATTAGAAAGAGTTTCATTGATATTAGTGATAACATATATAATTTTTCAAACATATTTTATAAAAGAAATTTTTGGCAAAACGTTGGTTGCTAAAAATAGAGTTGTTCTTGGTATTATTGGTGGATTGTTAGGTATTCTTGGGACAGTGTATGGTGTAAAATATAATGGAGCAATTGTTAATTATAGAGACATAGGAGTTATTTTATCAGGAATGATAGGGGGTATTCCTGCCGGGATAATAGCGGCATTAATTTCAGCGACATTTAGGTTATTTTATGGAGGAATTACGGCAGTTCCATGTTTTTTTGGAACGTTAACCGCAGGAATTATGAGTGGAATGATTTCGCAATATTATGGAAGACAACATTTTACTTTTTTTAGAACCCTTTTTTATACAACGATTATTGAAATAGTTCATTTAACTTATGTGCTAGTTATGGTAAAACCATTTACTTTAGCCTATGATATAACTTTTAACATACTATTTCCTATGGTAATAACGAATGCTCTCGGTGTTTCTTTTTTAAATTTTATGATCATTAATATGGAAGAAAAACTTGAATATACAGCAGAGAATACAATGAATTCTATTTTTGTTATAATGGAAGAAAGTTTAAATACAATAGAAATGGGGTTTAATAAAGAAAGTGCAAATATAATTGCTAAAGTTATTTTGGAAAATACAGATTTTGAAGCTGTTGCTTTAACAAATAGAAAACAAATTTTTGCACATGTTGGTATAGGAGATGATCATCATTTCCCTGGTCTTGAAATAAAAACTGAAGCCACCAAAAAAGTAATAGCAAATGAAAAAGGTTTAAAAGTAGTGGGAAAAAAAGGAATAAATTGTGAAAAAAAAGATTGCCCTTTATATTCTGCATTAATAGTACCATTAAAAGATTTAAGTGGAGAATTAATAGGAACGTTAAAATTGTATTATTCTAAAAATAAAACAATAAAAAATTCTGATGTAGTTTTTGGGAAAAAACTTTCTCAAATATTATCTTTAATAATTTCCATTTCGAAAATGAATGAAAATTTAAAATTAGCGACTGAAGAAAAATTAAGAGAATTAATGGCGAATTTAAGTCCTCATTTTTTATTCAATACATTAAATGCCATAAAATACATATCAAAAAAGGAACCTCAAAAAGTTAATAAATTTATAGATAATTTATCAGAATTATTGAGATATACCCTTTACGAAAATTCAAAATTAGTGACCATAAAAAAAGAAATAAGTTTTACTGTTAATTATTTAGAAGTAATGAAATTGCGCTTTAAAGACAAACTGGATTATGAAATAATTTATGATAGAGAATTGGAAGAAAGGTTGATTCCTCCATTTATATTACAACCTTTAGTAGAAAACTCAATAAAACATGGCATGAAAGAAGAAAAATTATTGATAAAAATAACAATAGAAGAAAAGGATAACCAAATTAATATATATGTAGAAGATAATGGAAAGGGATTTTTGGGGCAAAAACCTAATGGTAAAGGTTTATCATTAATAAAAAATAGATTAAATTCATTGTATGGGGAAAAATATAAATTTTCAATAAAAAAAGGATTATTTGGAGGAACTACTATTGAAATAGGTATAAAAAATAAAGTTGGTGAAAAGATATGATTAAAGTTGTTATTATAGATGATGAATATTATGCAAGAGAAAGCTTAAAAGATTTAATTGAAGAAATGAGTACGTTTGATATAGTAGGAGGTTATGAAAGCGTAGAAGATTTTTTAAAGAGTAAAATAAAAAATGATGTCGATGTTATATTTCTAGATATAGATTTGCCAAAAATGAAAGGTATAAAAGCTTCTAAATACCTTGAAAAATATAAGATAGTTTTTGTAACTGCATATTCCGAATATGCAGTGGAGGCGTTTGAAGTAAATGCGCTGGATTATGTGACTAAACCAATTTCTGAAGTAAGATTTATTGAAACGATTAATAGAATAGAAGAGGTGTTTAAAAATAGTAAGTTAAATAAAATAGCAGTTGAAAGTGAAAAAGAAATATTGTTTTTAGATTTTGATGAAGTATATTATTTCGAATATTTTAGCAAAAAAATATTGGTAAGGACAAAAAACAATGAATATACATTAAAGCATTTTAAAAATTTGAATAAATTAGAAAAAGAATTACCGTATAATTTTTTAAGAGTTCATAAATCATACATTGTAAATCTAAATTTTATTGATAAATTTATAAAAGAATTGAATTCTATACAAATGAAAAATGATAAAATTATCCCTATTGGAAAAACACATATGAAAGCAATAAAAAATATTTTAAAAATTTAACTGTCAAGAAAAGTTTATATCTTTTAATTCAAAAAAATGACCATTCAGGTCATTTTTTTTAACTTTTATGTATTAAATTAATATATCATGTGATATATTAATTCTGCATAGTAATCTTGAAAGGGGGAATTCTAGTGAATTCATTGCTTTTGGCAATATTAGCATTTGTTGGCTATTGGTTAGCTTATAACACATATGGTAAATGGATAGCAAAGAAGATTTTTGGCTTGAATGACAAAAATCCAGTTCCATCAAAGGAATTTGAAGATGGTGTTGATTATGTTCCTACTAAAAAACATATTTTATTAGGACACCATTTTACAACAATCGCAGGAACTGGTCCTATTGTTGGTCCAGCAATTGGTGTAATTTGGGGTTGGGTTCCAGCATTTATATGGGTGTTTTTTGGATCAATTTTCATGGGTGCCGTACATGATTTTACATCATTAATAGTTTCTGCTAGAAATCAAGGAAAAACTATTGGTGAATTGACAGGTAATTTAATTAACGAAAGAACAGCAAAGATATTCTTAATATTAATTCAATTCTTATTATGGATAGTTTTAGCTGTTTTTGGTTTAATCGTTGCATTATTGTTCAATATGTATCCACAATCAGTATTTCCAGTATGGATGGAAATACCTATTGCAATGTGGTTAAGTTATATGGTATATAACAAGGGTAAAAACGATACAGTTTATTCAATAATAGCTGTTATTTTAATGTATGTAACAATAGCAATAGGTGTTGCTATGCCGATAAAAGGTATTTCTGTAGTTACATGGATTTACATTTTAATGATATATGTATTCCTTGCTTCAACATTGCCTGTTCATAAATTATTACAACCAAGAGATTACATAAATTCACATGAATTGTTAATCGCAATGGCATTATTAGTATTGGGTATATTAGTTGGCCATCCTAAAATTGTTGCACCGGCTTTCCAAACAGTTCCAGATGCACCTCCATTATTTCCAATTTTATTTATTACTATAGCTTGTGGTGCTATTTCAGGATTTCATAGTTTGGCAGCTTCTGGAACAACTGTTAAACAAATGGAAAAAGAAACAGATGCACATTTAATAGGATATGGTGGAATGATCTTAGAAGGTGTTTTGGCTACTATTGTTATTATCGCAGTAACGGCTGGATTAGGTATGAATGGTGGAGGAGTAGCGGCATTCACATCACATTATGCTTCATGGGCAGCAGCAAGTGGTTTAGGTGCAAAATTATCAGCAGTTATTAATGGTTCTGCAAACTTAATGAATTCATATGGTATACCTTTAGATTTAGCTAAAACGATAATGGCCGTATTTATTGTTTCTTTTGCAGGAACAACAATGGATTCATCTGCAAGGATTCAAAGATTTGCATTACAGGAATTGTTCTCAAATAAAGAAAAAGAAGTAGTAGTTAAACCATTGAAAAATAGATATGTTGCTACAGCAGTTGTTATATTAGCAGCAATGGGATTAGCATTATCTGCAGATGGTGGTAAAGGTGCTTTGATTTTATGGCCTGTATTTGGTGCATTAAATCAATTGCTAGCAAGTTTAGCACTGTTAATAGGTACAGTTTATCTGGCAAAAAAACGAAAAGCAATTTGGATTACAGGATTACCAATGTTATTTATGATGGTAATGACATTATATGCAACATTTATGAATTTAAAGAAATTTATTTCTGCAAATAATGGATTATTGATTTTCATTACTGTTGCAACGCTTATAATAGCATTATGGATTATAACAGAAGGATTTATAGCGATTGCAAAAGCTGGGAAAGAACCAGAACCAGTTGAAGAAGAAATATAAACTTATAACAAAAGCACCCGATTTCGGGTGCTTTTGTTATAGTATACCGCTTTCAAAAATAAAGATTATAAATAAATATTATTTATAGGTAAATGATTAATTAATATGGAAAAATAATACGAAGATATAAGAACTAACTAAAGTTTTGAATAGTCTCAAATATGGGAGGCAAATTTATGAGAAAGATATATGTTTTATTTGTAATATTGATGTTATTGTTTTTTTTACAGGGATGTATATTTAAGAATCAACCTCCTATAATTGAAAGTATGAGTCCGTCTAATGGTGAAAAAGTTAATCCTGATGAAGTAACCTTCAAGTGGTCTGCTAAAGATGCTGAAGGGGGAGTATTGCATTATAATTTTTATTTGTTTTCAAATGGAAATATAATTAAAAAGGAAGAAAATCTTGCTGGTAATAATTATGTTGTAAAGAATTTAGAAAATTTAAAACAATATGAATGGTGGTTAGAAGTAGTTGATGAAAAAGGAGAAAAAGTGAAAAAAATTGCTCAATTTGAAACATATAAGCCTAATAATAAACCAATTAAATCATTTTTGATATATCCGAATAATAATGATAATTCAGTTTATCCATATAATATAAAATTTCAATGGAATAAAAGCCTTGATTTTGATGGAGATATGGTTTATTATGATTTATATCTTGGTGAATCTACTCCATTAATAACTCCAATTGCAACGAATTTAATAAAAACCGAATACACAATAAGTAATTTAGCATTAAATAAAACATATTATTGGGAAATAGTATCACATGATTCCAATGGAGCTTCTACTACATCAGAGATATGGACATTTAAAACAGTATCTAACACTCCTCCAATTATTGATTTTCCTCAAAAAGATTTCGTAGTAAAAGAAAATGAAGAATTTGAATTAGACTTAAGTAATTTTGTATCAGATATGGAAGACGATTATTTTGAATATAGTATAGTAACAAACAATGGTGCCAGTATTCAAGGAAGTAAATATATATTTAAACCAAGGTATGATTTTGTAAAACACTCTAATTCAACTAGAAAAATCCAGGAACAAATAGTTGTATCAGATACAAAAGATAATTCCAGCGGATTTTTAAATATTATAGTTAAAGATGTCAATCAAGAACCTGAAAAACCGAAAATTTTATATCCTTTAAATAACTCAATAGTTCCTAAAGATTTTGTTTTAAAATGGGATTGTTCTGATTTAGATGGAGATGATTTAAAATATGATATATATTTGGGAAATTATTCTGGTAATTACACAAAAATAGCTACAAATATTACTTCAAAGGAATATATGCTTAATTTGAGTTATGATACAGATTATTACTTGAAAATAGTAGCAAAAGATGAATATGGGGGTATAAGAGCAAGCGATGAAATATATTTTAAAACTAAAAAAGAACCAGGAAAATTCCAATGGGAAGAGGAGATTTCCGGAGTTAAAAATATTTTTGCCTATAATCATAGATTAATTGTTGTCAATGAAAATAAAATATATAGACTAAATACAAATGGCTTAGAAAATTATTCAATTGAGATAAATAATATAAGATCAAATAGTATTATTTTTGGTAATATGATGTTTGTTCCTACAAATGGCGGAATATTAAAAGTAATAGATTTGGATAAATTCGAAACTATCAATACAATAAATGTATCTGATGATATTGTAGGAATTACAGCTAATAAAGATTATAAAAACAGAAAATATTTATATATAATTACTGAAAATGGAAGTGTATATACATATAGTCTAGAAAATTATTCTCTTTATTGGAATAAAAATTATAATATAATACCCTCTGGACCTGCTTTGATAATTGAAAATGGATATTTAGTTATATCTGGTAATTATGAAAATGTTGGGAAAATAATTCTTACCAAACCAAAGGGGAAAATATATAAAGAAATAACATTCCCACAAAAAATTACAACATTAATTTCAAACGATGAAAATTATAATATTTATTTTGCTACAGAAAATAAAATATATTCTTATACAAAAGAAGGGGATAAAAATTGGGAATTAAATTTATCAGAAAATGTAGAAAATGAAATAATATATGATGGTGAAAATTTATATGCAGCTGGGAAAAATAAGATATTTAAAATAGATAAAAAAGGTAATTTAATAAATACCTCTGTTTTGAATGATATTTATTCGAAAACATTATTAATAACTGAAAATAAAAATTTAATTGTGGTGTCAAACGATAGTGTAATTCAAAATGAAAATAAAATAATATTAAAGAATTTTGGAGAAATAAAAACAGATATTTTGTTAAATGATGGTCTAATATATTTTGCTTCTAACGATAAGTTATATTCTGTTTCACTCGAAGATAAAAATATATTAAATGTTTTTTGGCCAGTTTTTGGAAAAAATATTTATAAAAATAGAAATTCATATATAAGAAATAATACTGAACCTGAAAAACCTGAATTAACCTATCCACAAAATCAGAGTATAGAAATCCCCAAGCATATTCTATTAACCTGGGAATGTGAGGATCCCGAAGATGATGATTTGACATATAAAATATATTTAGGTGAAGATGACAATTTGAATTTAATTACTACGACAAATGCAACATCATATGAAATTAATTTAGAAAATGGTAAAAGATATTATTGGAAAGTTATTGCAAATGATGGCGAATTAGAATCAGAAAGCAGTATATACAGTTTCAATACCATTCCTGCGCCAGCTGAAGAAAAGTTTAAAATTAAAGTTGAAGGATCAACTATATATTCTCCAGCAATATCAGATGAAAATATAATATATTTTTCAACAAGTTCTGGTTCCGTTTATGCATATAATTCTTCAGGGGAGAAATTGTGGAAGTATAATACAGATGGATTTGTAAAAAGCTCTGTTGTGTTAAATCCGTTAAATCAGGTTATTATTGGGAATGAAAATGGAGAATTATATATTATCAATTCTGATGGAACACTATCTGATAAAATAAATTTGGATGGGGCAATAGATTATCCCGTTTCACTTGGTAGTAATGGAGAAATATATGTAATTACTTCGATAGGTACTATATATAAATTTGGAGCATATGGAAATGAAATATGGAAAAAAGAATTAAAAGGGAATCCTACTTCAAATATTGTAATAGATAAAGAAAGTAATATTTATTTTGCTATGAATAATTATTTATATGGTTTAGATTTAAATGGAAATGTTAAATTTAAAAAAGGATTTTCAAAGGCTATATCTTCCAGATTATCAATGGATGGGAATGAAAATGTTTATTTTGCTACGGGTGAAAACAAAATATATTCTATTAATAAATATGGTAGAATAATTTTTGATAAATATATAGGTGAAGAAATAAGAGGAAGTATATTGATAGATAATGATAATTCCATAATTTTCGAAACAGTGGAAGGAAATTTGTATAAGTATTATTATTTAAGCGATTATATGGAGAAAATTGAATTAAAGGATATTCCATATTCTCTTATCTTGATGGAAAATGCGAAATATATTACTACAAAAAATAAATTTATAGTTTATAATGGTGAATTAGAATGGTATACACTTTATAATAAAATAAAATATTCTCCAAATATAGATGCTAATGGTGTTATTATTTTTGGAACAACAGATGGTTTTTTATATGGAATATATGGCGAAGCACGAAATTTGAGAGATACTTCCTGGCCAATATATTTAGGAGATAAAAAACATACAGGAAACATAAATAAAAATATAACAATGCCTTCTAATAGGCCACCATTAAAACCGTATAATCCTTATCCGCAGGATAAAGGCGAAATAGCTTTATCTACAGTAACATTATCCTGGGAATCTTCTGATCCAGATGGAGATGCGGTATATTATGATGTATACTTTGGAAATAATTTGAATCAAGAATTGAAAGCGCAAAAACTTACAAAAAAAGAATATAAAATATCAAATTTGAAACCAGGAACATATTATTGGTATATTAAAGCACATGATAGTTATGGGAATATTTCAAGAAGTGATTTATGGAGTTTTACAGTTAAAGAAGTTATTGGTGAAAATAATCCACCTCTTAAACCAACATTATTAGAACCAGTAAATAATAGTGAAAATGTACCTATAAACGCGAGTTTGAAATGGTCATGTTCTGATCCAGATGGAGATTCTTTAACATATGATATATATATTGAAAAAGAACCTATATTATCAACTCCAAAGGAAATTGGCTATGATGGAACGTCATATAGTATTATATTGGAACCTGGAGAAACATATTATTGGAAAATTGTAGCAAAAGATGGTAAAGGCGGAGAAACATCAAGTGATGTATATTCATTTAATACAGCTTCAGTAATAAATAATCCACCATCTAAACCAATATTATTATCACCTGCAAATAATTCTATAGATGTGGAACCTGATATTACATTACGATGGAGTGCAAATGATCCAGATGGAGATGCATTAACATATGACATTTATCTTGATAAAACTCAAAATTTAAATACTCCATATAAAACTAATGTGAAAAATACATCTTTAGCTGTTTCTGGATTGGAATTAGGGGTAACATACTATTGGAAAGTAGTGGCAAAAGATGGTAAAGGTGGTGAAAGTACAAGTGATATATATTCATTTACAATAAAAGAATCAATAGGGCCATTAACACCAAAATTATATTTTAAAGATGCTACAATACAATCTGGAAG
This sequence comes from Marinitoga aeolica, assembly GCF_029910535.1. Classification (NCBI taxonomy): domain Bacteria; kingdom Thermotogati; phylum Thermotogota; class Thermotogae; order Petrotogales; family Petrotogaceae; genus Marinitoga; species Marinitoga aeolica. Next base: position 702,877 of record NZ_CP069362.1, on the reverse strand, counting down.
TCAGGGAGATTTAATTATTCACGGGCAAAAATTGGAAAATGTTCAGGCTTTCGATATTGAAATAAGTTATGACAAAACAAAATTGACAGTATCACAAAATAATATTCAGGCGATTGGAGAATTACAGGGAAGGAGTTTAATAATTAATATAAATAATGGAAAAATAAAAGTAACAACATTATCTTTTTCACCATTTAATATCAATAATAGCGATATTTTAAAAATAACTTTTACTGCAATAGGAAGTAGTGGAAATACAGAAATTAAATTTACCTCAAATACTAAAATTGTAGATTCAAGTGGTAATGAATTAAATGTTGATATTAGTGATGTTGGAATAATAACAATACAATAATAAAAATAAGGCTGTGCTTCTTTTTAAGGGCATGGCCTTGTTTTTTTGAACAATAAAAAAGATTATATAGTCTAAACAAATAAGATTAATCTAATAATAAATAAAGTTTAAAAAAATAATAAAGTATTTTTTAAAATGGCCGATGTTATAATTGCAGAAAATTAATATATGGAGGTGACAATATGCGGAACAAAAAGGGATTATTATTTATGGGGATTTTGCTGTTTGTTGCATTTGTTTTGGTAGGATGCTTTAAAACAGTTCCAGTAGAAATGTTGAATACAAATCATATAAGTGTAGATTTAGCTACCAATTATGATTTTTATTCAAAGGTAAATGCATCAGCTGTAGAAGTAGAATTTAACGCAAATATACCAAAAGATGCATTTATTTATGACAAAAACACATCATTAATGTTGGTGAAAAATTATCCTAACAAAACAGTATTGATGTTTTCAAGAGCACAAAAAGATATAGTTAAGGGTGAAAAACTATTTTCAGTAAAAAGAAATTATTTAAATGTAGAAAAAACGCAAATTGTAACTAAAGCAGCATTGTTGGATGAACAAAATAACAGAATAATAACAAAAGCAACAGCACCTTATTCAGATGGTCTAAGTGTTTCTGATGCAACAAATGTTTTAACTAATGACTCAACATGGTCTATTATTCATGCGGAGAATATATCCGGTGTAGAAGCATTTAGAATAGTTTTCAATTATGATGAAAATTTTATGGAAATCGAAAATAAAGGAACTGATGGTGATGGTGTAGATGTATTGTTAAGTAATGTAAATAAAGCATCTGTTGATAAATCAAACCCTGGTAAATTAATAGTTGATTTTGCAACAATAAATGGGGAAGAAATTACAATGGCTTCAAGTGATATTGTAAAAGTTTATTGGAGAGCTTTGAATGTGGATCCTAAAAAAACATTAACAGTTACAGTAGATGCTTCTTTGCTTAACAACGCATTACAAGAAGTAAGTGTTGACAAACATCCTGGTGAAATAACAATATATAATCCAAAACTTTTAGGAGATTTTGAAGATACAGCAAGAGGTTTATCAAAAGATAAAGTAGTTGATATTAATGATTTCATAGCCTTTTTAGATCATTATGGTTCTCAAATAGGAGATGTTAATTATGATTCAAATTTTGATATATACCCTTCTGAAATAGCGCCTGTTGGTGATTGGCAGAATAATAATATATATAGCATATCATTTCCAGATGGAAAAATAGACTTATACGATTTTATAATTTTCTCAAGAAATTATAATAAAACAAAACCTGAATTAAATACACCTCCAGGATCATTTGATTTAACAGGGCCAGCTGATGCAGCAGCATTTGCAGCCAATGCACCAGTTAATTTTGCATGGGCAGCAGCAACAGACCCAGATGGTGATGCCGTTACATATGACCTATATCTTGATACTAATCCTAATCCGACAACATTATATAAAAGTGGTTTAACTACAAATTCTTATAGTGATTCATTTAGTCAAACTGGTGTAACTTATTATTGGAAGGTTGTAGCAAAAGATCCTAAAGGAGGAACACGAGAATCAGACTCTATAAGAAGCTTTAGTATTAATCCTGTAAGTAAAGTATATGCTGCTGGTGGGTACGAAGGAATATTCATATTTAATGCAAACTATGCAAATAATATGGATCAAGCGCAAACTCAGGATACAGATGGATATGCTTATGACATTGCAAAAGTAACAACAACAACACCAGAAGAATACTTATTAGTTGCGGATGGTAGTGAAGGTATTGTTTCTTATCATTTAAATGCAGGAGCTCCAGAAACAGATAATACAGATATTGATAATGGTAAAATATCTCTTGGAGGAATAACAAGAAAATTAAAAGTAAAAGAAGATAGTGGTTCATATTATATTTTAGCTGCAGTAGAAGATGCAGGTTTAAAAATAGTAAAAGCTACATTTGAAAATGGTGGAGCAAGAGATACCGATTATCAATTAATGGGAAGTTATTCTGGGAATGATAAAGTATATGATATAACATACGATGGAACAGTTGCATATTTAGCAGGTGGTACAGATGGATTAATTATATTAGATATATCCAGCTATTCAAATCCTACACTGATAACAAGCATTAATACAGATAGTAATTCAAATAATGTTGATATTAATAGTATCGCATTTGAATCAGATGGAAGCAAAAAATATATTTATGCGACAGCGAAAGATAAAGGAGTAATTAAATATGATGTAACAGACGAAAATAATCCTGTAGCATTATACTCATTTGATACTCCTGGTTATGCAGAAGATGTTGTATATTCATCAATTGATGATGCATTATTTGTAGCTGATGGAACAATGGGAGTAGTTAAATTAAAGAAATCAGATCTTTCATATGTTGGAGTTAGAGGAACAAATGGTTATGCTAATTCATTGGACATTGATGGTTCAACATTATATGTATTTGATGGAGTTAATGGTTTAGTAAAAATGGATTCTAATTTAAGTATTCTACTTGATAAAGCACCATATGATGTAGATGCGGCAAATGCAAATAGTTTAGTAGGAATAAATGCAAGAAAAAGTATTGTAATACAAACCGACTACAATGAAAGTGGAGTTGCTGGTGAAGCTAATGAAGTTGCAATAATTGTAGCTGATAAATCCGGTGGAGTTAGAATATTGAAAAATGATGGTAGTATTGTAGCTGTTATTCAGACAAGAGGTTCAGCGGAAGATGTATGGTTTGATGGAAGCAGGTATTTATATGTTGCAGATGGTGCAGCAGGAGTTTCTGTTATTGATTTAGATAGTGATGCTGATGGAAATGTTCTTGATGATGGCAGTGTTAGTGGTACAGCTGATACTCCAGCTTTGACAAATAATTATGTTGATACCGATGGTTATGCTTATGCATTATTACCATCTGAAACGGCTGGTACATATTTATATGTTGCAGATAGTTCAAAAGGTATTGCAATTATTAATATATCTTCAAGTGGTAACCCGCAATATGACTCAAATATAAGTGTTGACGGAAAAGTAGTTGTAGATTTAGCAATTGATACAACAAACAATATAATTTTTGCAGCTCTTGGCGATGATGGAGTTGGATCATTAACATATGCTGCAGAAAATGCATTAACATTTGTAGAAAGATATGATACTGATGGTTATGCATTCTCAGTTGAATTATCAAATACTTCAGATTTTGTTGTAATAGCAGATGGAAGTGCGGGATTTGTATTAAAAGAATATAATACAGCAAATGGAAAGTTTAGTGAAGATGGTCCAACAGATGCTAATACTACATCTGATAAATATGCTGTAAGATTTGAAGATGCTATGATAACTGGTGCAAAATATGTGGCCTCAAATGGTGGATTTGATTACTATTTAATAGCAGCGGGCAATAAAGGTATTGTATCATTCCAGGTTGATCCGGCTAATTTAACAAATTTAGATAACTCTGATGGAAGATATCCGGATGGCGATTCAGATAATAATAAGATTATTGATATGTATGATACACAGGGATCAGCAATGAATGTAATTCCTTACAATGATGCTACAGCATGGGCAGATAAAGCTGTATTAGCAGATTCCTCAAATGGTATAGTAATATTCACATATAGACAATCAACAAATAATTTTGACTTTGGAGTAAATGCTTTTGCAAATAGTCCCGATAATGACTTAAATTGGTATAATTTAGTTGGAGGTATAGCTGCAAATTAATTTTATTTTGATAAGACTATCCCCGGGATTTATTCCCGGGGATTCTTTTTATATATAGTTTTTCCAACTCTTTTAATATGCTCTTTTAACTCCTCATTTTTAATATTATCAAAAATGACAATATCAAATGTATATGGCAAAAATAATTCTTCAATTAATAAATGGATATTATAAATATCTTGTATATCCAAATATTCACCAAAAAGTGCAATATCAATATCTGATCCATTTTTATAATTTCCCTTTGCTCTGGATCCGAATATAACAGCTTTACTTATTTTTTTGTTTTTTGATAGTATATTTATAATTTTTTTTATAGTAGAATCATCTAATCCAAAATTCATAAAAATTCTTCCTTTAATTTTTCTAATCTATTTATCAATATTTCAAATTCACTATAATATTTATTTATTATTTGTGAAACTATTTCTTCGGCAGTTTTTTCATCGTATGTATGACTGCTTAAGTTTCTGCTTAAAATCATTTGCATCCATACATCTCCATTATTTATTAACCCATTTTTAAATGCCTCTCTTGTAGAATCTTTAGAACCATATATATTAAAAATGCCCTTTTCATTAAAAAAATCCTTGAAGGTTTTCCAAGCTAATTCATGTGTATATTCAAAACTTTGAATTAATCCTTGTTTTTCCAAAATTGATAATTCTCTCGTTTTTGCTAATTCTACAGCATTTTTTAATTGTTGAAAAGCCTTTTTGAGATTTTGAAATCTTTGAATCCATCTAATATCTTTCATTTTCACACCTCCATTACGATTATATCATAATTTTTATTTGAAATATTATAGTGATCATGATATAATATCACTGACAATTAAATAAAAATTCCTTTAAAGTGTAAGGGAAAACGGTGAAAATCCGTTGCGGTCGCGCCACCGTGAGTGGGGACGAAACCAGCACTAAGCCACTGGAAACATTTCTCTGGGAAGGCGCTGGAAGTAGGATGAACCACAAGCCGGGAGACCTACTTTAAAGGGATTTGTTCCATCTTCTCGCGAAAAGAAGATGGAAAATAGATTTTATATAGGAGGGATTTTTAATGAAAAAGGTATTTCTGGCAGTATTATTGGTATTAACTTTATCCGTATTTGCATTTAAACCGGTTACATTAGTTGATGATTTGGGAAGAATTGTTACATTTGATAAGGAAGTTGGGAGAATTGTGGTTGCAGCACCAGCTATTTCCGATTTTATAGTAAAACTTGGTGCAAAGGAAAAAGTTGTTGGAGTAACAAATTTTGATTCTTATATAACAGATGTAGAAAAAATAGGTAATATGGTTCCTTTGAATGTAGAAAAAATAATTTCTTTAAATCCAGATGTTGTATTATTAACTGGTGGATTTCAAGAAGGAGAAATTTCCAAATTAGAAAAATTTGGTATTAAAGCCTTCGTTTTAAATGCTACAACATTAAATGAAGTATTTAGAGATTTATCTCTTGTTGGGGTTATATTAGGAAAAGATAAAACAGCTCAGGATTATGCTCAAAAATTAAGAACAAGAATGTTGAATATTGCAAAAAATACATTTTCATGGAAAGAAAAACCAAGAGTTATTTATTTATCTGCATATGGTAGTGTTTCACAAATGTGGACTTGTGGAACAGGTTCGTATTTAAACGAAATAATTGCATATGCTGGTGGGATTAATATAACAGCACCTTATACAGGGAATAACGGTTGGTTTGCTATTGGACCGGAATTTGTAGTTAAAGAAAATCCAGATATTATTTTAGTGCCAGCTTATTATCCTGGTGATAAAGGAGCATATAATTTAATTATGAACGCTGAACAATTCAAAGATGTGAAAGCTGTTAAGGAAGGAAAAGTATTTATTATTGATGGTAATAAGGCATCATTGCCAAATACAGGATTAATAAATTTATTAGGAGAGATTAATAAACTCTTCAGTGAAAATAAATGAAAAAAATAATTTCGGGGAAGTTCTCCCCGATTTTTTCCCTTTTGTTGGGGGTTATTTTTGTATTTTTATCAATAATAATATTCACATCATTAGGGACGGTAAAAATTCCTTTTAAAGATGTAATGTCATCCTTTTTAAATAAGTCAGATAATGTATTATATGATAGAATAATATTCAATTTGAGATTACCGAGGGTAATTGGAACTATATTAATAGGAGCTATTCTCGCAATAGCTGGTAATGACTTTCAAATGATAATAAAAAATCCACTTGCCGATCCATTTATTATTGGTATTTCATCTGGAGCAAGTTTTGGTGCTGTTATATATACTGCATTAAAAAGTGTATATGGAATAAATTTACCTTTTGGGATAGAAACTTTTGCATTTTTATCTGCTTTAATAGCAACAGGGATAGCCTTTGCTCTTGCAAAAGAAGGTAGAAAAATTCCTGTTGTATCACTAATATTAAGTGGTGTTATTGTAGGATTTGTATTTAATTCAATTTCAACTTTATTTACTGTTTTATTCTGGCAAAATTTGTTACATGTAAATTTTTGGCTTATGGGTAGTACAGGAAACATTGTTTGGTCAGATTTAATAATTTTAAGTATATTTTTAATTCTTCAAGTATTAATTAATTTCATTTTCAAAAAACATATAGAAGTTGTTGCTATGGGTGATGATATATCTATTTTTTCAGGAATAAATCCTGAAAAAATAAAATTATTAGTATTGACTATAAATATATTTGCTGTTTCTGTAGTTGTTTCAAAAGCAGGGATAATTGGTTTTGTTGGATTAATAATTCCACATCTCGTGAGAAAGTTTACAGGTCCTAATATTTATTATTCTACAATAGGCTCTTTAATATATGGTGGAATATTTTTAGGATTTGCAGATTTATTTTCAAGATATTTGTTTAGACCTACAGAGTTACCTATTGGTGTAACAACATCATTAGTAGGAACTCCTATTTTTATCATTATTATGAAAAGAGGAAGAAAAATATGAGAATAATTGAAATGAAAGATCTAAAATTTTCATATAATAATCATTTTACATTATATATTGATGAATTATATGTTGAAAAAGGGGAATTTGTATCAATTATAGGTCCTAATGGTTCTGGTAAAACTACAGTGTTAAAGTTATTAACTATGATAGAAAAAAAAGATAAAGGCAAAATTATTATAAATGATAAAAATATAGAAAAATATTCTAAAAAAGAGTTATTTAAAGAAATTTCTGTTGTTCCTCAAGAATTTTATACTTCCTTTGATTTTACAGTAGAAAGCATTATTTCTTCAGGCAGAATACCATATGAAACATTGTTTTCAAGAAGAGAGTATGAATTTTTAAATAAGATAATGGAAAAGACAGACACGCTAAAATTTAAGGATAGAATATATAATTATTTAAGTGGTGGTGAAAAACAAAGGGTAATGTTAACGAGAGCATTAGCTCAAGATACTAATGTATTATTACTGGATGAATTTGTTTCACAAATTGATCCGGGATATACACAACAATTAGTAAGAATGGTAAAAAATGAATCTATTCAAAAAAATAAAAGTATTCTTTCTATATTTCATGATATTAATTTAGCCTCTCTATATTCTGATAGAATATATATCTTTAAAGAAGGTATTATAAAATATCATGGTAAACCAGAAGAAGTAATAACACAAAAAATAATGAAAGAAATATATGATATAGATTGTATAATAACCTATCATCCTATAAAAAACAAACCTCAAGTTATTTTTGAATATTAATTTTATATGTTATAATATATGTGTAACCTCATATTCCTTCTTTATTAACTCTATCTGAAATGACACTTATCCTTAAAAAGCCGCAAATTGTTGGAAAATGAAATATAAAAAATCATATAAACGAATATTATTTTGAATATTTTATTTTGTGTATTGTCTACAAATAAGACTCTAAAAAGAGTTCATTTTTTTCGTTAAATAACTTTGAAAGGAGGAGGATGCATTGAGTGTAAAGTATATAATTGATATTGACAAAGTAGAGCAATTAAACCAAGAAGAGAGAAACGAATTAAAGAAAGTTACAAAAAAATACAAGTTTAGAGCAAATGATTATTATTTAAGTTTAATTAATTGGGAGGATCCTGATGATCCAATAAGAAAGCTTATTATTCCACAAGTTGATGAATTAGAAGAATGGGGAAGATTAGATGCTTCAAATGAAAAATCATATACCATAAGTAAAGGACTGCAACACAAATACAGAGATACAGCTTTGCTTTTGGTAAATGATGTTTGTGGGGGATTTTGTAGATTTTGTTTCAGAAAAAGATTATTTATAAATATTGGTGAAGAAGTAGTTAGAGATGTAAGTGAAGATTTAGAATATATCAAACAACACAAAGAAATAACTAATGTATTATTAACAGGTGGAGACCCATTATTATTATCTACAAAAAAATTAGAAAATATTATTAAACAAATTAGAGGAATTGAACACGTTCAAATAGTTAGAATAGGTTCAAAAATGCTTGCTTTTAACCCATATAGAGTAATAGATGATCCGGAATTAATTGAAATGATAAAAAAATATTCTACTGATGAAAAAAAGATATATATTATGACTCAATTTAATCATCCTAATGAAATTACAGATGTATCTATAAAAGCAATAAATAAATTATTAAAAGCAGGTGCGATATTGGCCAATCAAACACCTTTGATCAAAGGAGTAAATGCCGATTGGAAAACATTGATGGAATTGTTTAAAAAACTATCATTTATAGGTGTGCCGCCATATTATGTGTTCCAAGGAAGGCCTGTTGCTGGTAATAAACCATTTGCTGTTCCAATAGAAGAAGGATATCAAATATTTCTTAAAGCAATAATGAATGTCTCTGGTCTTGCAAAAAGAGCGAGATTTGCTATGTCTCATGAAACGGGAAAAATAGAAGTAGCTGCTCTTACTAAAGAACACATCATATTTAGATATCAAAGAGCACATGATCTTAAAAATGCTGGTAAAATTATGGTTTATAAAAGGAATCCAAATGCATATTGGCTTGATGATTATAAAGACTTAGTTGAAGAATATATTATTGATAATATACTAAAATAAAAGGTTATGATAGATCTCCTGGATTGTTGCCGGAAATTAGTTTCTTAGTATAATAATTTGTCCATTATATATTTGAGAATAAATAAGAAAAACATTTCACAAACAATAAAATCATTAAAATTAAGGTTTTAATTTCTTTTTATATGAAGCAATTCCTTTTGCAAGAATATTATACAGAGTTTATCCATAAGAAAAGAGCTGATTTTTCAGCTCTTTTCCATTTACATTTTATTTACTTTAATACTCTTTTGTTTACTTGACAATAAAAAAGTATATATGTTAGAATACAAAAAAATTATAAATTGGAATGCAAAAAAATTATATTCGGGTGATATTATGAAATTAAGTAAAAATTTAGAAAGGTTATATAAAGTACATATGATGATGTGGCATGTAAGGTCTTCTCTAAGGAAGATTAATGCCACTCTGTTTTCGTGCTGAGTGGAATTAATTGAGAAGGCCGGTTATGAAAATAACCGGCCTTATTTTTTTAAAAATTTTATCAGGAGGTGTTTGTAGTGAAAAAGTTAGGTATTTTCATACTATTGTTAGTATTAGTGCTTTTTGGTTGTTCAAAGGAAGAAAAGGTGTTAAAAATTGGTGCAACAGCTGTTCCTCACGCGGAAATTCTTGAATTTGTTAAGGACGATTTTGAAAAAAAGACAGGGTATAAATTGGAAATTGTTATTTTTAATGATTATGTACAGCCAAATATAGCTTTGGAAGAAGAACAAATTGATGCGAATTATTTTCAACATATACCCTATTTAGAAGAATTTTCAAAAAACAAAGGATATAAAGATTTAATATCAATTGCAAAAATCCATGTTGAACCTATGGGATTTTATTCTAAAAAACCAATAAAAGAATTTAAATCCGGTGATAAAGTAGTAATTCCAAATGATGCAACAAATGAAGGAAGAGCATTATTGTTATTACAAGAAAATGGATTAATAAAGTTAAAAAATACAAATTCTTTAAAAGTTACTATTAATGATATCGAAGAAAATAAGTATAATTTGACTTTTGTTGAATTGGATGCTGCATATTTGCCAAGAACATATAAGGAAGATGCTTCTGTGGTTGGAGCTGTAATAAATACAAATTATGCAATAGAAAATGGATTAAATCCATTAAAAGATGCAATATTTATAGAAAATGCCAATTCACCATATGCAAATATAATAGCTGTAAAAAAGAAAAATGAAGATAATGAAATAATTAAAGAATTAATTTCAATACTTCAAACTGAAAAGGTTAAAAACTTTATAATTGAAAAATACAAAGGAGCTGTAGTTCCAACTTTTTAACTTTTTAAGGAGAGTGAATAAATTGCTTGAAGTGAAGAATTTAAATCTTACATATGATGGGAAAAATTATGTATTAAAAGATATAAGTTTTAAATTAGAAAAAGGTGAAATATTGGGAATTATTGGACTTTCCGGTGCTGGGAAGTCCTCTTTATTGAAAGCATTGAATTTGCTTGAAAAACCTCAAGGTGAAATTTTATTTAATGATATTAATATAACTCAATTATCAAGGAAGGAATTAAGGAATATTAGAAAAAAAATAGGAGTGGCTTTTCAACATTATAATTTATTGTCAAGAAAAACAGTTTTTGAAAATATATCATTGCCTTTAATTTTAAATAAGGAAAATGAGATAGAGGAAAAAGTATCTAATATTATAAAGAAAGTAGGGCTTGAACATAGAAAAAATGCGTTTCCAGCACATTTGTCGGGTGGTGAAAAACAGAGAGTTTCAATTGCAAGGGCAATAGTTTCCAATCCCGATATTTTATTTTTAGATGAACCAACATCGGCACTTGATCCTAAAACTACCGAAAAAATTCTTGAATTAATATTAAAAATAAACCAAGATATGAAAATTTCAACAATTATAGTAACGCATGAGATGGATGTAATAAAGAGAATTTGCGATAAAATTTTATATTTAAAAAATGGTAAAGTTCATTATTTTGGTGAAGTTTATAGATTTTTTTCTGAATTTGAAGAAGAATTAAATAAAGAATTTTATAAAGATATCAATTATAATTATAGTAAGTTAAAATTTAAAAATGGAAAGATAATAAAAGTTATTTTTTATGGTGAAAGTGTTGGAAAACCCATATTAAATAAAATTTCTAAAAAATATGACATTATATTTAACATATTATATGGAAAGATAGAAGATTTCAAAAATGCACCTTTTGGTAAACTAATTTTGGAAATAGAAGGAGAAAAAACAAGTGAGTTTATAAATGATTTAAGAGAATATGTTTATGCTTTGGAGGTGCTAAGACTTTGAATATTTTAAATGAATTAATTAAAGCAACATTAGAAACAGTATATATGACATTTTTTTCTGGTTTTTTAAGTGTTATTTTTGGAATTCCCTTAGGGATAATACTATATTTAACATCCATTAGTCAACTTAAAATATCAAAAGTTATATATAGGATCTTTGATGTAATTATAAACATATTTCGATCTATACCTTTTATTATATTAATTGTTTTGATTATACCATTAACAAAATTAATAGTAGGAACAATAATTGGTCCTAAGTCAGCAATAGTATCTTTAACTATTGCCGCTATACCCTTTATGGCAAGATTAAGTGAAAGTACTTTTAATTCATTACCGAAAGAAATGATTGATACTGCACATACATTGGGTATGAATAATTTTGAGTTTATAGTGAAAATTCTTATTCCAGAAACATTGCCGAAAATAGTTGCTAATATAACTTTATTGTTAATAAATCTTATAACTTATACTGCCATAGCAGGTGCGGTTGGAGCAGGTGGATTAGGGGCTATGGCAATAAATTATGGATATCAAAGGTTTAGATTTGATATTTTAATGTATGATTTAATTATTTTAATTTTAATTACTCAGATAATACAATTTGTAGGAATGAAAATTGAAAAGATAATAGATATAAATCAATAACTGCATCCAGTTGGATGCAGTTATTTTAGGGTATTGATAAAGTCTATACTAAAAATATAAAGGATGATAATTTTGATAATAAGGCTTTAAAAGGAAGATCTGAGATTATTTTACAACAATTTTCTATATAACAGTTATTAATATCTATGAATTTTTTAAAGAAGTAATTTGTTACATATTTAATCTTGACTTTTTTTGTCTAATTTGATAAAATAAAACAGATAAAATTTATCTGAATTAGAAAGTTAAAAAAATAACAAGGAGGATAATGTGATGGGAAAAGAAAAAATTTGCAATAATGTTTTTGAAATGATAGGAAATACACCGATTTTAAGATTAAATAAAATTGAATCTTATTTTAATATAAATAATGAATTATATGCAAAAGTAGAATATTTAAATCCTGGAGGAAGTATAAAAGATAGAATGGGAGTTTATTTGTTAGAAAGAGCTAATGAGAAGGGTAAAATTAATGAAGATACTATAATTGTGGAGCCTACATCTGGAAATACAGGGGTTGGGTTAGCACTTTATGGTACTAAAAAAGGAAATAAGTTAATTTTTACAATGCCTTCAAAAATAAGCATTGAAAAAGAATTGCTATTAAAAGCATATGGAGCATTTGTTGTGAGAACACCAACTGAAGTAAAACCGGATAATCCAAATTCGTATTATAAAGTTTCAGAAGTTATAGCAAAATTAATCTGGAAAGAAAATAAAAAACTTAAATATGATGAAATAGAAAAATTAGTTAATTATGTACAGACTCTGGTGAATAGTAATAAATTAAATGAATTAAAATCTATACTGACTCAAAATATTAAACCAAACATATATGCGTATATCCCTAATCAATATTTTAATAAATATAACCCGGAATCTCATTATAATATAACAGCTCCAGAATTATGGAACCAATTTAATGGAATTTTAGATTATATTTTTGTTGGTGCAGGTACAGGAGGTACAATAACAGGTATTTCAAAATATTTTAAAGAAAAAGGAAATACAAAAATAATAGGAATTGATCCTGTTGGATCTGTATATAATTTTGTGAAAAAAGGTATGAGTTTTGAAAAGGCATTAAAGAAAGCAAAATCATATTTCGTCGAGGGAATTGGAGAAGATATAATTCCAGAAACAATAGAGCTTGATTTGATAGATGATATGATCGTCGTAAGTGATCAAGAATCATTTTCTATGACAAGATTTTTAGCTAAAAGAGAAGGTATATTGGTTGGTGGCTCTTCTGGAGCAGCATTATTTGGAGCGATAAAATATCTTAAAAAAAGAGAGATAAAAAATAAAAAGATTGCAATAATTTTTCCGGATGGAGGAAGAAATTATTTGACAAAAATTTTTAATGATAGTTGGTTGATTGAAAAAGGTTTTGAACTTGATGATGAAAAAATATTGGAGGTGTTAAAGTGAAATTTACAACAAAATCTATACATGTTGGAGAAAATCCAAAAGATGTAGAATATGGTGACGCAATTTATCCTATACATTTATCAACGACTTTTGCAAAACAATCACTTGATGAGGTGGAAGAAGGATATGTATATTCAAGAAGCGGAAATCCAACAAGAAACAGTTTGGAAAAAAAATTAGCCACTCTTGAAAATGCAAAATATGGTCTTGCTTTTTCCTCTGGATTAGCAGCGGAAACTACTGTGATTTTGTCATTATTAAAGCAAGGAGAACATATTATAGCATTTGATGATTTATACGGAGGAACTCGAAGATTATTTAGCAAAGTTTTAAATCATTTTGGTATTGAAGTGAGTTATGTAGATTTTAGAGAAATAGAAAATATAAAAAAAGCAATAAAAAGTAATACAAAAATGATATGGATTGAAACACCGACAAATCCTTTATTAAAACTTGCTGATATTAAAGAAATTTCTATACTATCTAAAGAAAAAAATTTGATTGTTGTGGTCGACAATACGTTTGCCAGTCCATATTTCCAAAACCCACTAGATCTTGGAGCAGATATAGTATTACACAGTATTACAAAGTATATCAACGGTCATTCAGATGTTGTTGGCGGAGCAGTAATGTTGAATTCTGATTTATTGTATGAAAAAATAAAATTTCATCAGAATTCAATAGGAGCTATACTGTCACCATTTAATTCATGGTTGGTTATGCGTGGAATAAAGACTTTATCTATTAGAATGGAACGACATGCAAAAAATGCATCGATTATTGCAGAATACTTAGAGAATCACCCATATGTTGAAAAAGTATATTATCCTGGATTGGAATCTCATCCGCAACATATGTTGGCTAAAAAACAGATGAGAGGATTTGGAGGGATGCTCTCATTTGAAATAAAAGGTGATTTAGAAAGTGCAAAAAAGTTTGTGGAAAAATTAACCATTTTTTCACTTGCTGAAAGTCTTGGAGGAGTCGAATCTTTAATAGAAATACCTTCACTGATGACTCATTCAGCTGTTTCTGTTGAAGAAAGAAAAAAAACAGGAATAAAAGATTCTTTAATAAGAGTCTCTGTTGGAATAGAGGAAGTAGAAGATTTAATAGAAGATTTTGAAAAAGGATTTAAGGCGGTGAAAGAATGATACCAACATTAAGTGATGTAGAAAGGCTTATAGAAAAATTAGGGTATAAAGAATTGGCAAAAAAAGAACTTCTTGAACAGATAAAACATTTTGAAGAAGAAGCACCTATGAGAGATGATATTGTAAGATCATATTTAGAAGATAAATGTATAAATATAATAGTGGAAGAAATAGTATCAGAAACAGAAAAGTTAGGTAGAAAAAAAGTTATATTTCTTGATGTTGCAGCAGGATCGGGATTTTTTACTGAAAAAATTATGAAAAAGCTGAATGAGAGAGATATAGAAACTTTTCCGTATGCCCTGGATTTGACTCCAAGTATGTTAAAAAGATTAAAAAAAAGAAATATTAAAGCAGTATGGGGAATAGCTGAGAGAATTGAGGAATCAATAAAAGTTTCAAATGATTATTATAATACTCATAATTCTATAAAATTTGACGTAATTATTTCAACTCTGGCATTCCATCATTTTTTAGAACCGGAAAAGGCATTGAAAAGTATGAAAAAAGTTTTAAAAGAAAATGGAAAGGTAATAATAATAGATATATTAAAACACGAACATGTTGAGATATTAGAAAATTTAAAGGATACACGCCCTGGATATTCTTTAAAAGAAATAAAAAATATAGGAAATAAAATATTTAGAAAGGTAAATGTAGAACCATTAGAAGCATATTGTATGGTTAATAATAAAAAAATAAATTTATACAAAGCTATTTTTATATGATATATAAACTATTCAATTTAATATTAGTTCATTAGAGGAATTAGCATTTCTTCATATAACGGGATTTCTAAATTTTTGATATTTAGACTTTTGGATAACTTATGATATAATGAAAACATATGACTTATTATTGGAGGGGATATGATGAACTTAGTGGAATCCGGAAGAAAAAAGATAGAATGGGTAAAACAACATATGAAGGTATTGAATACATTAAAAGAAATGTATATGGATGAACAACCCTTTAAAGGAATAAATATTTCTATGAGTATTCATCTTGAAGCCAAAACTGCATATACAGCTGTAGTATTACATGAATTAGGTGCAAATGTGGCAATAACAAGTAGTAATCCATTATCAACTCAAGATGATGTTGCAGAAGCTTTGAAAACATATGGAGTAAATGTATATGCTAAAAGAACACCAGACGAAGAACTTTATTGGAAAAATATTGATAAAGTTTTAGCAATTAAGCCGAATATAGTCATTGATGACGGAGCAGATTTAGGAGTTAGAATTGTAGAGAAATATCCAGAACTACTAGAAAATATTTGGGGAATTAATGAAGAAACTACAACAGGAATAAAAAGATATAAAGCTTTGCTAAAAGATGGTAAATTAAAGGTTCCTGTTATAGATGTAAATGATTCATATATGAAATATCTATTTGATAATAGATATGGGACAGGGCAGTCTACATGGGATGGAATAATCAGATCTACTAATTTAACAGTTGCAGGTAAAAATGTGGTTGTTGCAGGATATGGATGGTGTGGTAAAGGCGTAGCAATGAGAGCTAAAGGATTAGGCGCAAAAGTTATAGTTACAGAGGTTGATCCTATAAAGGCAATTGAAGCTGTTATGGATGGATTTGAAGTAATGCCTATGGATGAAGCAGCAAAAATAGGTGATTTCTTTGTTACGGTTACAGGTGATACAGATGTAATTGTGGAAAGACATTTCTTGTCTATGAAAGATGGGGTTGTATTAGCTAATGCTGGTCATTTTGATATTGAAGTAAAAGTTGCTGATTTAGAAAGAATAAATGTTGAAAAGAAAGAAGTTAGAAATGGTGTAACTCAATATACTATGCCAAATGGAAATAAATTATATTTACTTGGTATGGGAAGATTGGTAAATCTTGTAAATGGTGATGGACATCCAGTAGAAATAATGGATCTTTCATTTTCACTACAATTAGAAGGGGCAAAATATTTAAAAGAAAATAAAGGTAAGATAGATATAGATGTTAGACCTGTTCCGTATGAAGTGGATTTAAAAATAGCTAAAATTAAATTAAAATCTATGGGAATAGAAATAGATGAATTAACACCAGAACAAATAGAATATTTAAATAGTTGGAAGTAACAAAAAGTGGAAGCAAAAGCTTCCACTTTTATATAAGAAATTAAAAAATAAAAGAGTATTATGATAACAAAAAAGGGAACCAATTCAGGTTCCCTTTTTTGTTGGGGTGGCATGTGGGATTTGAACCCACGACATCCTGATCCACAGTCAGGCGTTCTACCACTGAACTAATGCCACCATCGCTAAATAAAAAAAGGTGGCGCGCCCAGAGGGACTCGAACCCCCAACCCTTGGATTAGAAATCCAATGCTCTATCCTATTGAGCTATGGGCGCTGGAGCGGCCGACGAGACTCGAACTCGCAACCCCTGGCTTGGAAGGCCAGTGTTCTACCAATTGAACTACAGCCGCACTTAAAGGTCGCCACCTTCTGGTCGGAGCGACTGGGATCGAACCAGCGACCTCCGGTTCCCAAGACCGGCGCGCTACCATCTGCGCTACGCTCCGACACATCCATCTTCATCAGATGTCCGAGAATTATAATACCACAAAAATCATTACTAGTCAAGTAAAAAAATATTTCAAGATTTTTACAAGTTATATTTCATCCAATTTTTTTATTATTTTTTGAAGGATATCAGGTTCTTCATAAAAGGAAATAAGTTCTCCGTCTTTAGTAGAAATAGTTAAACAAAAACTTTCTAAATAAGGTTTATGTAAAGTTCTCAATCTTCTATTAGGTAAAAATAAGTCCTGTATTTTTACATAATATAATTCTTGGTTACCTTTAATGTCATAAAGATCATATGAATTTACATTTTCAATTGGAATGATCTGATTGTAGTAATCACCGTTAGGCATTTTTACAGAATACGCAATTTTTCCTTCACCTATAGCAAAAATTGAAGGAATTAATTTCCCAACTTCTTCTATAGAAGAAATTTCTCCTCGACCAAAAAATAAATGATAATAATCCCATTTTTTAGAATTAAAGTTATTAATTTTTAGATAATCCCTTAGTATATCCACTTTCTTTTCTTCATTGGCTGCAACTAAAAAAATACCAGAAACTACTAAAAGATAAAAGAGAATAAAAAAATTTGTAAATCCAAAAAGGAGCGCAAAAGCCTCACTTCCTATTATTGTTGCAGATAAAAATGAAAAGGCCTGTTTACCTTTTGATTTTAGTATTTGATAAAAAATAATAAATGCAATTAGTGATATTCCGAAGAACAACCATCCTTTAATAAAGAATTGAACAAGAGGTGTTAATCCAAATAAAATTGAAAGGACTATGTAATTCATACTTTCAGCACCTACTTTCCTACACAGAAATTTCCAAATATATTATCTAATAATGTTTCTGTATAATCTTCTCCCGTTAACTCATTTAAACCTTCAATGGCTTTTCTTACATCAAACATTATAGCATCATTTGTCAAACCTAATTCAATTCCTTCAATAGCTTTTATTACAGAGTCAATAGCTTTTTTAACAGCTTGTTTTTGTCTTTCGTTTGTAAGTGTGAATTCATTTGTGGTAACTGTGTTTTTTAGTTTATTATAGATTAAATCTTCAAGATTTTTAATATTTCCGGTAGCTGCCGAAATTCTGACAACATCATGATTCTGCCAAGGGATGTCAAAGTTATCTTTATTATGTATATCTGATTTATTAATAACTATAATGATGTCTTTGTTAAATTGTTTTATTTTTTCATATATTTCTTTGTCATAATCTTCTATGCCAGTTGAATTATCTAATACGAATAATATTAGTTTAGATTCTTCAATAGCTTTTAAAGATCTTTCTACCCCAATTTTTTCTACAATATCATCAGTTTTTCTTATCCCAGCAGTATCAATAGATTTTATTAATATACCGCGAATGCTTAAGCTTTCTTCTATAGTATCTCGCGTTGTTCCAGGAATATCTGTTACTATAGCCCTATCTTTTCTTAATAAGGCATTTAATAAGGTGGATTTACCTGCATTTGGTTTCCCTACAATAGCCATTTTAATTCCTTCAATAGCAGAGATGCCGTTATCAGCATTTTCATATAGATATTCCAGTTCCTCTTTAATGGCGTTTAAAGAATTAAGAAATTCAAAGTTATCAACTTCAAAATCGTCGGGGTAATCCATTTCTACCTCTATTCTTGCAGCGATATTGAATAATTCTTTTTTTAGAATTTGTATTTTTTCTGAAAGTTTTCCATCCATTTGATTTGCAGCTGCTTTTAAAGCATATTCGGAATTTGCATGGATTAATTCGTTAATAGCTTCGGCCTTTACTAAATCCATTTTTTTATTCATAACAGCTCTTTTAGAAAATTCACCTGGTAATGCTTCTCTTATATTTTTTGATAGGATAATATTTAGAATTTTCTTTGTAACTAAAATTCCACCATGACCAAAAATTTCTAGCATATCTTCACCAGTATAACTTTTGGGCCCTTTATGGTATACCCATGTTACTTCATCTATTATTTCATTTTTATCTTTTATCCAGCCATAATACATCTTCTTGGGTTCTGGATTTTTGTTGCTAAAAAGATCGTCTATAACCTGTAAAACATTTTTTCCAGTTAATCTTATTACAGATATAGCTCCTGTGCCTAAAGGTGATGATATGGCGGCAATAGTATCAAAAATCATAAAACCACTCCCTAAAGTTTTTCTGATATATTATAACATATAAACCTACAATATTTTTTAATATTATAATCCCATATTGTTAATAATATTGATTTATTGAAGTTGATATGGAATTAATAATAACAAATTATAACCCTCGTTCAGGCGGTGAAAATTCTAATTCCTCGTTAAATATTTTCTTGCCGCTGTCGCTCAAACATTGCATCCGTGCAATGGTTTCGCTCAAAAAAACATCCTGTTTTTTTGCCAGCTCACGCAAATATTTAATTCGGGAATTTTCAAGCCTTACCTCAGGTTATAATTCGCTATTATTATAAAATTTCATAATAAATTGAGAAAAGACTCGAAATTTGCCTGATAAAATCATGAATGTAGCTGTTAAAATCCCAAGGATGGGATTTTAAGCGAAGCAACACACGATGTGTTGTCTGAGCGACAGCTGAAAATGAATGATTTTATCAGATTAGCAAATGAGCGTCTGATCGAGATTTATTATGCAAATTTTATAATACATTTTATTTCAATAAATCAATATTTATAATTGACATGGGAGTTATAATTTGTTATAATGTTCTCAAATATTTGTGCTTCTATTTAAAAAACTGATTTTTTAGGGAGGGATTTTATGTTAGAGGGTAAAAAAGTAAGATTAAGAGCGTATTCTAAAGATGATTTAAAAGAAGTTTTAGAATATATCAATGATTATGAGGTGAAAAAGTATCTGATGCCAGGCATTCCTTTTCCATTTAGAATAGAAGATGAAGAAAAATGGTATGAAAGTAATAATCCTATGGGTAATGGTAAATATAGTTTTGCTATAGAAAGAATTGAGGATAATAAATATATTGGTGGATGTGGAATTAATGATGTCGATTGGAAAAATTCTGTTGCAACTGTTGGTATTTTTCTTGGGAAACCATTTTTAAATAATGGATATGGAACAGAAGCTATGGAATTATTAGTAGGCTTTATTTTTAATGAAATGAATATAAATAAGATAAAGTTACATGTTTTTAGTTTTAATAAAAGAGCAATAAGATCATATGAAAAGGTTGGTTTTAAAGTTGAAGGAGTATTAAGAGAACAGATATTTAGAGAAGGAAAATATCATGACGAAATAATAATGGGAATTTTAAGAAGAGAATGGCATAAAAAAACCGCGGTTGAGTAAATCGGCCGCGGTTTATTATTAGTGTATTCTTTTTTCCATTTCTACTTGTCTTAAGAAAGAATTAAAGTTATATTTTTTTACTAACGAATATAATGGATCATCTTCTGGTAAAGAAACGATAGTAACATTTTTGAAATTCAATTCAGCAAATCGAGCTAATAGATCTTCTAAAATTTCATCATATCTTGTAGCATCAATAATTGGTGAAACATCGACTATGAAAGCTCCTTCTTTTGTTGTTCCCCATACGACATATCCAATAGTAAAACCTTTTTGGGTAATCCTTTCCATCTGATATCTATCTCTTGATAATTCTAATGTTTTTGGTTCCCTTTGCCAGTTAGGATTTCTTCCAATATAATGCAATGCTTCTACAGCTCTATCATGAATACACTTATAGTCAGTTTTTACATATTTGAATTTTGATTCATTAGTTTTATCTAAATATTTAATAAAACTATCCAATATTCTTTTTTCTTTAAAACCATGTTTTTTATAAAACTTTTTTGCACTAAGTTCTTCATCTACAACTTCTAATGTTACCTTTGTAATCCCTTTCCATTTCATTTTTTCAATTGTGTAATAAAGTAATTCTGAACCATATCCCTTTAATCTATATTCTTTTAAAAAACCAAAAGCATCTATTCTTCCTCTTGCCCCCCTTATAGAGACTAAAGAAAAACCGATAGGCTTGTCATCTTCAAAAACAATATATGAATCATCCAAGGAAATTGAATTTTCTCTTACATCATATTCAAAAGATGTTATTGTCCAATTAATTGGCACAGTATAGTCTTTAAAAGTTTGATTGACTAAATCCACGATAGCAACCTTAGGAATTTCGCTTGCTTTTTTAAATTTCATAATATCCCCCCTTTTGCTCCTCATTACAATTATATCACAAAAAATAAAAACTGGCACAAAGCCAGTTAAAATTATGTGGAAATGTCCAATCCTTTTCTTGTAGGTTGATTAACTTGTTGCTTAATTACATCCCCTGCCTGTTTCATAGCTTCTCTCCATGCTTCTAATAAAGTATTCAATAAGACTTTTATTTCTTCTAATATTTCAATATCTTTGTTTAAATTTGCTTCTAATAAGCGCCTATACATATAGTTATATAAAGCTCTCAAATTTTTTGAAATTTCGCCACCTTTTTCCATATCTAAAGATAAGTTTAATTCCATAATTATATCTTCAACCCTTACAATTTGATTATGGGCATCAGCTATCTTTTTGTTTTTTATCATATTCATAGCTCTATTTAATCTTTCTATTGAATTTAAATATAACAATTCAACTAATTTTGCTGGGCTTGCAGTTTTTACCATACTTTCAACATATCTATTATTAGCATTTTGAAAATTATTTGGTTGATACATAAAGCTCACCACCTCGCTTAATCGATTTCGTTTATAGCCCTTTCAAAAGCTTTTTTGAAAATATCCAAAAGTTCAGTAAATTCATAATCGATTATATCAGAAATTTCCACATTATCAGAAATGCTTTGAGATTCTGTAATTTTTTCTAATATACTTTTTTGTTTTTCCATTTCTTCATCGGTTATAAATGTTTTATTTAATACTTTGGAAGCCTGTGATAATATAGTGTTCATTGCTTGTAATCCTTCTGCTAAAGCTTTAATCATTTTATGCCCTTCTTTGGTATTCAACATAACTTCCTTTGAAATAGTGCTCAGTGAGTTTTCTATTTTTGAAATGTATTGTTCTCCTTCTAAAAGCAGTTTTTTTACCAACCCATATAAGTCATCAAATGTTAGTACAATTTCTTCTCCGCCCTCAAAAAAAGCATTTTTAATTTCATCATAAAATTTCATCGGAATTTCTTTTCCGTTTATCTTCATTCCAGTTAGTACCGAATTAATTTTTTCAGTTTGAAAGAAATTAACCAATTCATTAAAATTATTAAATTGATCTTTTGAGAATTCCCTTTCAAATGTTTGATTATCTGATTCGTAGATTACCTTAATTTTTATATTATCCATAAAAATTACCTCCTGACATAGTTCTTAATTAATATCGTCTAATTCAATTATAACATTAATTTCATTTAAAAACAAAAATGCAAGTGTAAAAAAACTTTAATATTAAAAATACGTTTTTGATAAGAATTTTTGTTGACAATGAAAGAAAAAAAGATTATAATAATAAACGTATTGTTTATTATAATATTCATATAAGAACATAAAAAAGCGTTTTTTAAGGCTTTAAAATAAGAATAAAGTTCTGAAAATATTTTATAATAATACTTTTATGTGTTTATTATAAAATACATTAAAGACACTTTAAAAATACAGGTGATATTATGAAAATAGGGGAAAAGTTGAAAAAATTAAGACTTTCAAGAGGGTTAACACAGGAAGAATTAGCAGTTAGAGCAGATTTGACAAGAGGATTTATATCGCAATTAGAAAGAGACCTAACTTCTCCGACTCTTGAAAGTTTGGAAATGATCTTAAGAGCGTTAGGAACAAACCTGAAAGAATTTTTTTCTGATTTTGAAGAAAAAAAGATTATATATAAGAAAAGTGAAAGAGTTCCAATATATGATACACCAGACGGAATAAAAGAAGAATTATTGATGACTGATACTGAAGTGAAAAAGATTGAACCAATAATTGTTGAACTTGAACCAATGGCTCAAACGGAAGAAGAAAATTATCATGAAGGATCAGAATTTGGGTATATATTGGAAGGTAATATAGAATTATGGCTAGATGATGTTAAATATAAAGCAAAAACAGGAGATGCATTTTATTTTAAAGCAGATAAGATACATTATATAAAAAACTCTAGCAAAAAGAAAAAAGCAAAGGTTTTATGGATTGAAATACAATAATAAAAAATAAAATAAAAATACCATGGGGAGGGTTGTAAATGGCAAAATCATTAGGAAGACATATTATAGCAGAATTTTATGAATGTGATAAAGATATTTTAGACGATGTAGATAAAATAGAAGAGTTAATGAAAAAAGCTTCTATAGAATCAGGAGCAACTATAGTAACATCTACTTTCCACAGATTTTTGCCCCATGGGGTAAGTGGAGCTGTTATTGTTTCGGAGTCTCACTTTGCTATTCACACATGGCCTGAATATGGGTATGCATCAGTTGATATTTATACATGTGGAGATCATGTCGATCCATGGAAAAGTTTTGAATTTTTGAAAAAAGCATTTAATTCGCAGAGAGCGCAAACAATAGAACATTTAAGAGGAATATATGAAGAAATTGGAATAGATGAAAATTCACCACATAAAGTGGAAGCTTAAGGAGGGATAGAAATGGAAAAGAATTTGGAACCAGGAAGACATTTATTATATATGGAATGGTATACAGGTGGAGATGTAGGATTATTTATGAAAATGAATAAAGTTTTATATTCGGCTCAGAGTGAATACCAAAGAATAGATGTTTTTGAAAACCCAGAATTAGGTAGAGTATTTTCTTTAGATGGAATCACAATGACTACAGAAGTGGATGAATTCATGTATCATGAAATGTTGGTTCACGTTCCAATGTTTATTCATCCAAATCCAAAAAGAGTATTGGTAATTGGTGGAGGAGATGGAGGATCAACAAGAGAAGTTTTAAAACATCCATCAGTTGAAGAAGTGATTTTATGTGAAATAGACCCTATGGTTATTGAGGCTGCAAGAAATTATTTACCAACTACAAGTGTTGAATTTAATAATCCAAAATTAAAAATAGTGAATGAAAACGGTGCTGAATATGTAAGACAATTTGAAAATTATTTTGACGTAATTATTGTGGATTCAACAGATCCGACAGCTGGAGAAGGTGGGCATTTATTTACAGAAGATTTTTATAAAGCTTGTTATAATGCATTAACAGAAAATGGTGTATTTTCAGCAGAAACAGAAGATCCTTTCTATGATAGAGCATGGGTAGGAATTGCATATAACAGAATTAAGAGCGCATTTCCTGTAACTAAAACATATATGGGCTTTATGACTACATATCCTTCAGGTATGTGGAGTTATGCATTCGCATCAAAAGGATTAGATCCATTAAAAGATTTTAATCCAGAAAAAGTTAGAAATTTTGAAAAGTTAGATACATTAAAATATTATAATGAAGAAATTCATGTTGCAAGTTTTGCATTGCCAACATTTGTAAAAAAATTAATTGGTGAAAAATAATTAAATAAATCATACCGGTGGAATTTTCCACCGGTTTTTTAATAGAGGTGAAAAATGTCTAGAGAATATATAATACCAATTTTTATTCCACATGCAGGATGTAAAAAAATATGTGTTTTTTGTAATGAATACTCAGCTACGGGAATAAAATTAAAACCAGATATCGAAAAATTAAATGAGATATTTGAAAGATATATAAATTATTTTCCTAAAAATGTAAAACCGTATATAGCTTTTTATGGTGCAACCTTTACAGGAATGGAAAATGAAAAAATGAAATATTATCTTGATTGGGCTCAAAAAAAGATATATGAAGAAAAAGCTTTTGGGATAAGATTTTCAACATCTCCTGAAGAAATAACAGAAGAAAAAATAGATATATTAAAAAATTATACAATTAATTTTATTGAAATAGGGGTTCAATCGTTTTATAAAGAAGTTTTAGAAGCTGCAAATAGGCCACACAATCTAGATGACGTATGGAATGCAATTGAATTGCTTGAAAAGAATAATTTTGATTATGGAATTCATTTAATGACAGGATTACCTAAAAGTTCATATAATAAAGATATAAATTCTGCTATTATAACGACGCTTTTTAAAGCGAAAAGTGTAAGGATACACCCAACAGTAATATTAAAAAATTCTACATTAGAAAAAATGTATAAAAATGGTGAATATAAACCAGAAACTCTTGATGATGCAATCAATAAAGTTGCTCGTATGACTGAAATAATAGAAGCTGCTGGAAAGAAAGTGATAAGATTGGGAATATGTTTATATGGTAAAGAAAGAGACAATGTTGTAGCTGGTCCTTATCATGATTCTTTTGGGGATATTGTTAGAACCAAAATAGCAGAAGATATTATAAAAGCATTTCCTGAATTAATTGTACCAATTAAATATAAATCTAATTTTATAGGCTTTAAAAAGAAGAATGTAAAACTATTGGAAAAATCGAAGATACAATTTCATGAAAATGAAGATTTTATTTTAAATAACAGGAAATTTTCATATGCGGAATTACTAAATTTATTATTAAAAAAGGAGTTCTTCTGAACTCCTTTCAGTTTGTAGACAAACTCAAAATTAAATACAAAGTATTTTCAAAAATAATATTCACTCATACGGGAAATTCTAAATCCTCAAAAATATTCATTTCCGGCGGTCGCTCAAACGCACATCCTGATTGGTTTCGCTTAAAATCACATCCATGTGATTTTATCCGCCTTCATTCATATTTTTTCGGGAATTTTCAAGTATTCGCTCATATTATTTTTTTAGAAAATACTTTGTCAACAGTCTGAAAGGAGTTCTTCTGAACTCCTTTTTTATCTTATGATTTCGTCTTTTTTTTATTTTGATGGCGGGTTAGTGTTTTTGGCCCCCAAATAATAACTACTGATATTGTTAAAACGATAGTCAATATAAAACTATAAAGTCTTGCAAACATTGTTAAAGGGAGAATTTGTCCAGTAAAATTACACATAAAATGAAAAAGTATAGCAGATAATGTACTATGGTTTGTATTATTGTAAATCCATGTAAATAGAATCGATAAAACAATTGTATTTAAAATAAATATCCAAAAATCCAGTGTTCCAAAATTTAAAGCATCATGTTGCCATTGGCCTTTCATAAAAAAAAGTGGAACATGCCACAAAGACCACATTACACCAAGTATAAGACTTGAAACAAGTGCATTATACCTTTCCTGTAATTTATCAAGAGCATAACCACGCCATCCAAGTTCCTCTGGTAGTGGCCCATAAATTAAAATAAAAAAAGCAAATGGAAAGATTTGCCAAGGATTACTTAATAAATTTTTAACTGTTTCAAAATCCGGTAAATCCGATCCTGTGAAAATACTTAAAGCGATAGCAACAATATTTAAAATAGGGAATGTAAACCATATTACAAAATGCCATTTTTTCCCAATTCTTTTTATATCAAATATTCTTTGCCTATAGTCTATCCATTCTTTGTTGTTTTTAGAGTGAAAAATCAAAAGAATTTCTGAAATCGTTGGCCCTAATAATCCAATAGCTCCAAAAATTATTGCCGGGAATGTAAAGACATTCCAGTTTAGTAATATAATCCATAACCAGAAAAACCAGGAAATGCCCAGAGCAATAATAAAAAAGCTCCAGGGACTTGAAGTCTTTGTATTCATGAATTTCCTCCTCTGTTTGAATATGGTTATTTTTTTCACATATCGAAAACAAGTACACTTTTTGTTTTTTATGAAAAATTTTTGTTACCATTATATCATAAAGGTTATATGTTTTCAAGTAAACAACTTTAAGTTTATTTAGTGCGTATTCTCTAAAAAATAAAGAATGAATAAAATGTTGTATAATTATTTAGATATTTATTTTGAGGACGGTGATTTTAAGTTGAAAATTAACACAGAAATAATAGATTATTTTTTAAAAGAAAAGAAAGTAGAAGGAATTTTCAATCATAAAATATTTTCAATGATAGAAAGTGGTAAAATTTTATTTGAAGCACCACCGGTTAAAGCATATGAGCGTATAAAATATACATATTCGTTATTTATGTCATTATTAAAAAACTTTAAACCATGTAATTTTAAAATTTGGAAAACAATTTTTGAGAATTATGAGAGAGATGTATTCGATTTTACAGTATATTTTATTGTTGGAGCTCCTTCACCATATGATGCTATGATAAGATATGATGAAAATAACAACACATTTATGATTTTTGATATTTATCAAATGAGTAACTCATCCATGGAAATATCAAAATTAAAAAAAAATATATCATTATTGATAACCCATGAGCTTGCTCATATTCTTATTCATAAAAAATATAAATGGCCAGATAAAATTGGAAAGCAGATGAAATATCTGTTTTTCGATGAAGGATTAGCACATTTTTTATCTTATTCAGAAAATATTGAAAAAATAAATTGGAAAGAAAAAAGTTTACTGGAAAAGAAAAATAAATCATATAAAATATTGAAAAACGAAATGAATGTAAATAAAGATAAAGAGTTTTTAATTAAAGGTATAACTGCAAGCAATTATTGGGATAAGTATATAGCAATTTCTGGAATGTTTGCTATTTCAGATTTTTTTTATTATAATAATAATGATATTAATTCATTAAAAGATATATTTAAAAAAGGTCCGGATTTTTTATATGATTTTTGGAAAAAATATTGTATAAGGGGTGAGTGAAAATGCTATATTACATGCCAACAAAATTGTATTATGGTCAGAAGTGTATTTTTGAAAATAAAGAAGAAATGATATTAGGGGAAAAGGCCATTATAGTAACAGGAAGGAATTCTGCAAAAGTAACAGGAGCATTAGATGATGTTATTTCTGTTCTTAAGGAATATAGAATCCCATATATTCACTATAACGAAATCGGAGAAAATCCCACATATGAAATGGTAATAAAAGGGAAAGAAATAGCTTTAAAAGAAGAATGTGATTTTGTAATAGCTATTGGTGGCGGTAGTCCTATGGATGCTGGAAAAGCTATTGCAGTATTAACTGCTAATTCAGATTTAACTCCAGATGATTTGTTTGATATGGAAAATTATGATGTTGCTTTGCCTATAGTAACAGTACCTACAACTTCAGGAACAGGTAGTGAGGTAACTCCTTTTGCAGTTTTAACAAAACCAAATGGGAGAAAATCTGGATTTAAAAGCGATTTAATATTCCCAGATGTATCTTATTTAGATCCAAGATATATGGTTAAAATGAATAAAGAATTAACTCTTACAACAGCAGTTGATGCTTTGTCTCATGCGGTTGAAGGGATACTTTCCAAAAGGGCCACAGTTATGTCTGATATACTTGCCAGGGAATCAATTAGACTTATATATGAATACTTGCCAAAAACATTAGTTAATTTGGATAATGTTGAATATAGAGAAAAACTTGCAATTGCTTCAAATTTAGCGGGGATGGTAATTGCTCAAACTGGAACAATATTGCCTCACTCTTTAGGGTATAGAATTACTATTCACAAAGGAATAAGACATGGTCAGGCAACTGCTATTTTCTTACCTTTAGTGGCGGAAGAAGTTGATAAATATTCACCAGAAAAAACAAAAATAATTAAAGATATATTTGGAACATTAGATAATTTCTTTAAATTCTTAAAAGATTTAGGGATATATGATTTTAATATAACTTTTACTGATGATGAATTAGAATTATTTACAAATGAAGTAATGTCTTCGGCGCACATAAAAAATACCCCAGGGGTTTATGATGAAAAAAAGATTAAAGAGATGTATACAAAAATTACAAAAATATGATAGAATATTTAATAGGTCAAGGGGGAAAAATATTGAAAATTTACTTAATACGTCATGGGATGACTGATTGGAATTTGCAAAGAAAATGGCAGGGAAATGTTGATGTAGAATTAAATGAAATAGGAATAAAACAGGCGGAAAATTTAAAAGGAAGATTTAAAAATGAATATTATGTAAAAGTTTATTCTTCTCCATTGAAGAGAGCGCATAGAACTGCTTTACCTATATCAGAAAACATCAAATCTCAACCAATAATAATTGAAGATTTGAAAGAAGCACATGTTGCATTGTGGAATGGCTATAATATTAATGACGTAAAAAAGAAATTTCCAAAAGAATTTGAGTTATGGTCAAAAGATCCGTGGGCGTTTGTAAATGGAGTTGAATCATTAGCTGAAGTTCAGCAAAGAGGAGTAAAAGCTTTAAAAAAAATTATTAGTGAAAATGAAAAAGATATTGTAGTTGTTTCTCATGGATTATTATTAAGAACTGTAATATGTTGGGTATTAAATTTACCATTGAATCAACATAGAAATTTTATGCTTGATAATGCCTCAGTAACAACGTTAGAATATATAAATGGAAATATAAGATTATTAAATTTAAATGAGACATGGCATCTTGATTTAGAAAGAATAATTCATCCAAAAACAGTGGAGGAAGAATTATGAGGCTATATACATATTTTTTACCAAAAGAAAATATTGAAACCCATAAATATTATATAGTTATTGATACACTAAGAGCAACTTCTAGTATAGCTACGGCATTGTCTGTTGGATGTGATAGTATTACTATAGTAAATAACCCGGAAAAAGCTTTTGAACTAAAAGGAGAGCATACGTTATTATTAGGGGAAAGAAATGCAATGAAAATCTCGGGTTTTGATTATTCTAATTCTCCTTCAGAAATATTAAAAAATGCAGCTCATTTTAAAAATAAGAAAATTATATTGTGTACTACAAATGGTTCTAAATCATTATTATTAGCTAACTCTAAAGGAATAACTATTGCAGCGTCATTAATAAACCTAAAAGCTGTTTTACAGTATTTACTTACAAGAAAAATAGATGATATAGGAATAATTTGTAGTGGAACGGATGGTAATGTCTCTTTAGAAGATGTATTTACAGCTGGAAGACTTCTTAGTGTATTATCTAAACAGGATATTACATATTTTAATGACGAATCATATATTGCGCTTAATATGGCAAATATTCCACATGCAAGAATATTACAATATTCTATTCATGCGCAAAAATTAAAAAAAATGGGGTTAGACAAAGATTTAACAATGTGTTTTAATGAAAGTTTATTTAATGTAGTTCCTATTTCAAAAATGAATAAGAACGAATTTAAGTCAAAAATAGATATCTAAATTTGGAGGTGTAGTATGAAAAAAGTAGTTTTAGTTTTACTATTAGTTGTGTTTAGTGTTTTTGCTTTTTCAGAAGTTATTGGATATTTGACCAAAGAGGGGAAAGTTTTAAAAGATTATTCTTTAGATGACAAAAGATTTGAAATTGAATATGTGAATAGAATCAATTCCTTACAGCAAAGCGGACAACAATATGATAAGATGAAAGAACCATATTATATGTTATCAACAATAAAAGATATATTGAATTATAAGATACTTGAATATTATGCAAAAGAAAACGGTTATACGCCAGATGCAAGCAAGATTAATCAACAGGTGAATGATTTAGCTTCACAATATTTGAGTAATCCGCAAACTAAAGATCAAATTATCAACTACTTTGGATCAGAAGATAGACTTAAACAATATTTAAGAGAAGCATTATCTACGGAGGAATATTATAAATATATAGATTCTACAATAGGAAATGTTACGGATAAAGAATTAGATGAGTATATAAAAAATAATTTTGAAGATATAAAATTAAGAAATGAAAAAGTATTAACAAAACATATTTTAGTTACAGATGAAGCAACTGCTAATAAGATTTTAAATGAAATTGAGAGTGGGAAAATTACATTTGAAGATGCAGCAAAAAAATATTCTATTGATACTCAATCAGCTAAAAATGGTGGTAGTATTGACTGGGTCGCAAAAAATCAAGTAGTACCAGAATATTTTAATGCAGCATTTAAAGCGAAAGTTGGAGAAATAGTAGGACCAGTAAAATCAAATTATGGTTATCATATTATAAAAGTTGAAGGTAAAAAAGTATATAACACTATTGATGATATAAAATCTGATAGTGAATTAATGAAAAATTTAAAATCAGAATTGAAAAATAATAAACTATATAAATGGTATTCTAATTATTCAAAAGATTTTAGTTATGCTATAAAGTACGAGCCCCTTATATATGAAGATAAAATTGAAAAAGCAAAAACGTTAGATGAGAAAATGGATGTTGAAAGAAAATTATATGATGCTATAAAAGATAATGAAAAAGCGCCAGAGTTGTGGAAAATGAGCTATTTAAATTTAGTGAAAGAATTAAATCAAACTTTGCCAGAAATGATTGAATTAGAAAAAACAATTTCTAAATATAAAAACACTGAATATGTAAAAATGAATGATAAAGAAATAAGCAATAAAATAGACGAATTAGAAAAAGAATTAAAAAACATTAAAGATGAAAAAGGGAAAGAGGAAAAAACAGCATTAAAAAAAGATTTGGAAAATTTGTATTATGCAAAGATTATGTATCCAGAATTATTTGATAAAAATATAAATATTCAAGAGACTCAGAAATATATAAACAATTTAAAAATGAAAGAATTTAATATTTTAAAAGAAATGTATACAAAAAATAAAGATATGGATACCTTAATAAGATTGTATCAATTAAATCCTGACGATCCTCAAATTTCTTTTGAATACAATTATACATATTATCAATATATAAAACAATATATAGCTTCACAACCAAAAGATGTTATTCAACCAGAATTAGAAAAAATGTTGCAAGCATTTGAAAAAATAGTATCAACCACTGATGATGAAAAAATAAAAACAGAATCACAAAAAATTATTGATGAAATTAAAACAACATTGAAGAATATGATGGGAGATAACAATTAAAAAAAGCGCCGAAAGGCGCTTTTTTAATAGGAGGGGAAATATGGATGCTTTAGGAAAAATATATAATGTTGCTTCTATTGTTACTATAAATTCAAATAATAAATTAAATGGTATAACTGTAGCCTGGATAACAAGAGTATCTATAAAACCACCTATGATAGCAATATCAATTGGGAAGCAAAGATATTCATATGAATTATTAGAAAGTGCAGATAAGTTTGGTGTATGTATATTATCAAAAGAACAAAAAAATTTAGCGAAGATATTTGGTAGCAAAAGTGGAAGAAATATAAATAAATTTGAAAATGTGGATTTTGAATTAACAAAGAGTGGAATTCCAAAGATAAAAAACATTGTTGCTTTTTTTGAGTGCAAGATAGTAAATAAGGCTGAAGCAGGAGATCATATTGTATATATAGGTAAGGTAGTAAATCAAGAACTATTAAAATTTGATCAACCATTATTATATGGGGAACATCAATTGTTTTAATATAGTAAAGGTAGCCAAAATGGCTGCCTTTACTATACTTTTATTAATTCATAATTTTTTGTTCCAAGGCCTATTTTTTCTGCATGATTTAATCCTGCTTCCCAGTCTGCATTAGGATGCACGAATTTAAATTTATCTTCTCCTACAAAATCATGAGAGTGATCCTTATATATCTTACTTCCTGGTAATATCGGAGCATTTTTAACTAAATCAACACTTGCCATATCTAAAGCAACAGGATCAAATGATGCAGCAATACCTATATCTGGAACTATTGGATAATCATTATTTGACCAACAGTCACAATCAGGTGAAACATTCATAATGAAATTAATATAAAATGCAGGTTTGTCTTTAACAATTGCATACGTATATTCAGCTATTTTTTTATTCATTATTTCTGATGATTCATTCCAAACAACCTGTGCAGCATTGTATTGACAAACAGCAACACACTGACCACAACCCACACATTTATCATAATCTATATATGCAATTTTCTTTTCATTTAAGTGAATAGCATCATGAGCACAATTTTTAACGCAGATGCCACACCCTACACAATTTTTTTCTACAATTTTAGGTTGTGATGTAGAATGTAATTCTAATTTTCCTCCTCTTGAAGCACATCCCATACCTAAATTTTTCAAAGTTCCGCCAAAACCAGCTTGTTCATGTCCTTTAAAATGAGTCATTGCTATAATCACATCACTATCAACAATAGCTGTTCCTATTTTTGCAGTTTTACAATATTCGAGGTTTATTGGTATTTCGGTGTAATCTGTACCTTTTAAACCATCAGCAATAACAACATGACACCCAACAGCTAAAGGATTAAATCCATTTTCGTATGCACTTTCCAAATGATCTAAAGCATTCGATCTTTTTCCACTATAAAGAGTGTTAGCATCAGTCAAAAAAGGTCTTCCACCTAATTCTTTAATTAGTTCTACTAATCTCGCAGCGTAATTTGGCCTAATATATGCTAAATTACCAGGTTCTCCAAAATGAATCTTTATAGCAACAAATTTTTCTTTAAAATCAATATTTTCAATACCAGCTTTTTTAACTAATCTTTCTAATTTATCAAGTAAATTCATTCCTGGTCGTGTTCTTAAATCAGTAAAATAAACCTTTGATGGCATAATTTCACCTCCATAATCTCTTATTTTTATTATATCATTTTTTTTGACAATAAAAAAGAAAAATGATAAAATAATTAGTAATACGAAATATTGATTGGGGGGATTAAATGTTTAAAGCGTATATTTTGTTATTGTCAGTTACTTTTATTTGGGGAAGTACATTTCCTTTGGTAAAAGTAACAGTTGGTGGAGATGACGTATATATTTTTCTTGCAATAAGATTTGCAATTGCATCATTCTTGTCTTTTCTTATTTGGAAGAAACAAAACTTTAAGTATGGTGCAATAATAGGGTTATTTATTGCTTTAGGATTTATTACTCAAACTATAGGGTTAACATTAACTACGGCATCAAAAAGTGGATTTATAACTTCATTATATATAATATTAACCCCCTTATTTTCTTATTTAGTAGAAAAGGAAAAACCCCACATAAACCATATCATTGCATTACCTTTAGCCGCTATAGGATCCTATTTTTTATCAGGTGGAATTAATGGAATAAATTTAGGTGATATTTTAACATTTATATGTGCTGTAGCTTTTGCATTATCAATGGTATATATTACTAAATATTCTAAAATAGTTGAAGAAACGTCATTATTAGGGTACCAATTTTTAGTTGTAGCTGTTTTAAATGGTACTTTAGCATTTACAAAACCAGTACATATTACATTACCGATGATTGGAACAGCTATATTCACAGCAGCTCTTGCTTCGACATTAGCTACATTAATTCAATTAAAATATCAAAAAGTTGTATCAACAAATACAACGGCATTTATTTTTGTGGGAGAACCTATATTTGCTATGTTATCTGCATATGTTTTCTTAGGTGAGACAATGACAACACAACAAATAATAGGGGCTTTAGTATTATTATCTGCTTTAATTATAGCATCAGTTAGATTTGGTATTAAAGAAGTTAGAGAAATGTGAAAAATAATTTATTGTCAATAGGTAATGTAGAGAATAAAAAGATAATTAATTTTTAATTATTTTAAATTTGTAATTAATTTAAAAATATGATATAATACATATATGAATTAAGAAAACTTGGAGGGATTAATATGAAAAAGATTGTATATTTAACATCATTATTGTTATTGGTATTTGTACTTAGTGGATGTTTGGTGAAAACAGAGCCAGAGGTTGATGCAAATAAAGAAATAGCTAATAACGTATATGATTTAAATCAACTACAACCATTAGCAAAAATGTATAGTGATTTTGTAATTTCACAAGAAGAAAACGTTACTAAAACAATTAATTTTGAAGCAGTGCCATTTTCAGATTTAATTAAAGACGCAACACCAGCAGTATTTTATAATACTTATAAATCACAAACAAATCAAACAAATGATAAAATAAGTGTTCCAGAAAACTTTGATCCTGAAAATCCTAATTTCGATGAATTATTAGAAGGGTATAATGGAGACGATAATTATTGGGTAGGTTTTACAATGGAACCAGTAGATGATGTATATCCAGATGATAATGAATTAGATGTTCCAGGATATAAAATAGAACTGCATATATATCCAAAAGTTCAAATGAATGTAAATTTATATAAGCGTGTAGAAAGATATATGGTAAGGGAAGATGCATGGTATTTAGTAAATTATTATGATAATAATGAAGTATATTATATTGAAGGAGAAAAGGTTATTAGTAAAAATGGCTGGATTAAAGAATTAGAAACAGTTGTAGATTTTGCGAAGGATATTGAAAATGATCCAGGTTATCCATTATTTACAGTAAATGGAGAAGTGCCAGATGTGCTTTCTCATTTAGATTTATATGATTATGATTATGAGCCAACAAAAGAAAGTACAGGAGTATATTGGATACATACAACATCTACATTTGATCCATCATATTTAAATGGGAACTATGAAAAAAATAGTGAAAGATTCTATTCTGAAAAAGATAATGTAGGAACAGAATTTTTAAAGATTTATACAAAAATGCCAGATCAGGGGAAATATTACAAACAAACAAAAACAGTTCAAAGAAATAAACTAGAAACAAATTATATAGAATTGAAAGAGATATCAATAGAAAAGACAGTTGATAATAAAGATAAAGTAAAAGGTGATGGAGTAGGATATGTAAATGAATATGTAAGAGATGAAAGAGATGGAACAGATTATCAAAAATTAGGATTTATATTATGGAAAGATAGCGATAATATGTCAGAAAATAATTGGGATTATAATGAAACTATAGAAATAGATGAAGTAGCTAATGATACTTGGACAGGAACAAGAACAAGTTTTGATAAAGAGACAAATATAGAAGTTACATGGGAAATAAGCATAGTAAAATCAGATCAAGCACCATGGTATACATTAACTTATAGTAATAAAACAGAAGTACAAAAATCATTAGATGATGAAAAAGTATTATTCACATTTGATGGAACAAATGTAAATGTAAATAATTTAGAAATAGACGGAGGAGTATTTACAGGAACATATAGTAATGGAGTATTTGAAGGAACATATATGAAAAATGGAAAAGAATATAATGTAGCAGTTTCAAAAACATTAGTAACATTAAATGATACTGAATATACTTTCTAAATAAAAATAATCCAGCAGTAATGCTGGATTATTTTTTTATCAAAATACAAAAGCGATACTAAAAATCAAAATAAATTTAATAAGTTAAAATTTGTATTAAAAAAAATTGTTAATCCATACTATTTAAGAAAGGCATTTACACAAAAAATTACATGCTACCAAATTACACGCTACCTATTTTTTCGACATTAAGAATTTCAGCATTTTTATTTTTATCGTAAATTATTTCTATATAAAAGATTCCATCCTTTTCATATAAATATGGAATAATTTTCTTATCAATATTTGTCAAATTTTCTTCAAACAAACTATCTTTTTTTATCCATTTTAAAATTCCTTCATTACAATATTGTAATTCTTGTTTTTTTACCTTACCCAAAAATATAAATAATATCCAATTATAATGTTCAGGACCTTCTTCTGAAGTAAATACTTTTAATTTTAAATCATTTAATTCAAAACCTGTTTCTTCTGAAAATTCCCTCTTAATAGCATGTATTATATCTTCATCCTTTTCAACCTTTCCGCCAGGTGGAACTAATTTTCCGGAAAATGGTTCTTTAATTCTTTCAAGCATTAAAATTTCTTTTTCTTCATTTTCTGCATAACAAATTACTGCTATTTTCTGATTATGATTTTTAAATAATCTATTAATATCAAAATTAAGTTTTTGTTTTTCAAAAAAATTTTTTATATTTTCCATTTTATATCACCATTCCCTGAATATAAATTTTTGAACATTAAACTTTTTTTGGATTTCTAAAGAAAATTAAGAATAATAATAGATTATAGGCTATCATTAATCCTAAACCATAGAAATTGTATATAATTTTTCCAGATGTTAAATACAAAGCTGGTAAGTTTAATATAGCAATTAATGGAAATCCTATCATTAGAGAGATTCCACTTCCAAAAATCAAATTTTCTGCAGCTCCTGTTTCTAAAGCAGGATCAACTTCTCTTAATAACGCCATAGCTGTAGAAATTGTTCCTGTTAACATTCCAAAAAATGCAATTCTATTCTCTACTTCATTTTTCACAATAACTTTTTTAGTTAATAACATTACATAGAAATAAGTTAATACGCCAGCAGTTAATGTGATAAAGAATATTGGCCAAAAATATTCTCTAATTCTTGCTAAAGATACTGCGCTAATTGATGCTGCAACCATAAAATCAAAAACTGCACCGGAAATTCTTTGTAATAAAAAATTATTTATATAATTTTCTTTAGCTATATTTTTTTCTCTTAATTTAACATATACACTTCTAAATATCATAGCTACAATAGCTCCAAAAACAAAATGAAAGCCCCATAAAACTGTTCCAAATGTATGGCCTATATTACCTAACGTATTTAAATATTCTGTAAGTATTTTTATTAAAAAATATGTAATTGTATAGACTATACCAATTAAAACAAATTGTATAGTTAAGCCATCCATATCAGAGAATTCGTAATCCTTTACGACTAATTCCTTTTTGTGAACTATAACCTTTGACTTATCTTTTTTCCATTTAGCTAATAATATGTTTAATATCACTAAACCACCAATCGTTGCCCAGCCAAATCCTGCAGCTGCAATAGCTAATCCAACAGCACTTCCGTTATTTAAACCTAATAATTGCCATTGGGAACCTATAGAAAATGCCTGACCTGGCCCTTGGCCAAAACCTAATGGAACTATATAACCTATAGGAATAGGTGTTTTTTTGTCAAATAAATAAAACAAACTAGCTATAGATACTCCTAAAATTCCTTGAAATAAATATGTAGAAACAATTATAAATCCAGCTTTTCCATATTTTCCTCTGCTTTTAACAGTTCTAAGAGCTAAAGCTATAAATCCTATTGCCATTAAATGATAAATAATTCTTCCTAATCCATCAATATCTAAATCTATTAAATGGAGAAGGTTAGGCCCCATTAAAAAACCAATAAATCCTGCAAGTATTGAATTCGGAATGACAAATTTTTGTAGTGCTGGAATAAATCTTTTTAATAATATTGCAATACCAAAGAAAAGGGAAATCCAAAAGAAATCATCAACCATCGATATGTACATTTTTTCCACTCCTTATTTTGTAGATATTGTATAACAAGTAACTATAATTTTCCGATTTAATTCTATAGACCTTTTCTTCATATATAAACTCAAAAATAGTTGATACAAAACATACGCCATTTTTTATTTTTTTAAATTCAAATATATTTTTATTGAATTTTATTCCATAGTCGAAAACTTCTATATTACCTTTTTCTTTATTCAACAATTTGGGTTTAAATAAGTCTCTCTCTTCCAAAGTTCCTATATCTAAAACCATATATTTGTTATTATTCATATAATTTATCAATTTTTCTTTTTGAGTATAAATAATATTATCTATTCTTTTTCCGTTTATATACCCATAATCATCAACAGCATACTCCCTGGAACAATTAGTACATTTTGCAACATTACCTTTAGCTTTTATTGAATTAAATGAATTGCATTTATCGCAAAACCATATAATTCTTTCTAAACCTTCCGCTTTTTTATTACCAGAATACTTCCATTTATTTTTTTCTTGCCAATCCCATTCATTATATTTAATATATTCTAAAGCTGCTGAATCATTAAAAGTTTTTAATTCAATGATTATATTACCTTTTCTTTCCTTTTTTGCCCATCTTGGTTTAGACAAATAACCTCCATGAATTCTTGCAGCTAAAATTGGTACCTTTATTTTATCTAATAATTTATCTGTTCCAGACGGTACAGGTTGATAATTTCCAGACCACGTAGTAGAACCTTCTGGAAAAAGTCCTACTATTCCACCATTTTTTAAAACTTTAAAAATATCTCTCACGGTTTTTATATCTGGAACACCTTTTTGTTTTGGAATAAATTTGAAATGTTTGAAAAAAGGATAAACCCATTTATTATAATATGTTCCTCCAGCCATTACAAAACTAATAGGATATGGAATTACTGATTGAATAAAAAAACCATCTAAAATATGCGTATGATTTGCTATAAATAAAAATGGTGGTTTGGGAATTTTTCCAATAACTTTAATATTATATTTTTTTATAATATAAGGTGCTATAATAGATTTTAGAAATTTTCTTAATAAACTATCACCATAATACATACAAACATCCTTTCAAATATACTTTTCTTTATTTTACCATAATTTTATTTGTATCACAAACAAAATAGGCCCATTTGGGCCTATTATTTAATCCATAAAGTTTCATATGGTTTTAATTTAATTTTTAATTTATTATTTTCTATTTCTATATTTTTATTAGATAATAAATCTATAGGATTTTCTGAAAAATTATTTTTTAACTCAAGGTTTATTTCTTCATTTGATACATTAGTTAAAACTAAAACCTTTTCATCTTCAAATTCTCTGATAAATGAAAATATTCTATCATCTAAGAATAATACTTTTTGTTTTGCTTTAGGATTAAATACTTTATGAGTAGTTCTTATTTTCAACATATTTTTCATAGCATTAAATATTTTATATCTTAAAGAATTCGGATCATTTATTTCTTTTTCTAACTGATTGTAATTTAATTTTTCTCTGTTTATAGTCCTATTCATTCCAGTTATTTTTACACCTTCATAGTAATTTCTAGAACCTAACAAACTATGAATATATATTCCAGGAACACCTTTCATTGAAGAAGCTATAGCATATGCAGAAACAAATTTTCTAATATTTAATTCTATATCTTCATTTTCTTCATATAATGCGTCAAAATAGTTAATATTTAATTCGTATGGTGATTTAGAACCATCCGGATTACTTTTGTAAGATACTAACCCTTTATTTTTTAAAGTATGTTCAACTAAATAATCAATTTCTTCATCTTTTAAAATCCCTTTTGCTGGCATTAATCCTATTCCATCATGCGAAGCTAAAAAATTAAAGAATGTAGTTTTATCACTTGGTGTTTCTAATGTATCTGCCCAATGTGAAATATAATGAGCATTTTTTGAAAGGAATGAGTGTAAAACTAATGGCGGTAATGAAAAATTATATACCATTTGTGCTTCATTGTATCCATCACCAAAATAAGATATATTTTCTTTATGAGGCACATTTGTTTCTGTTATTAAAATTACATCTTTAGCAGTTAAGTCTAATATATCTCTAAACAATTGTATCATTTTATGTGTTTGTTCTAAGTGAATACATGAGGTACCAACTTCTTTCCACAAATATCCAATTGCATCTAATCTAATTAATTTTGCGCCTTTTTTTGCATAAAATAATAATATTTCTACTATTTCCAAAAATAAATCTGTTGACTTATAATTCAAATCAATTTGATCTTCACTAAATGTTGTCCATATATGTTTTTTGCCATCTTTTGTTTCATAAACATGCAATAAAGGTAAGGCCCTTGGTCGGGTTACATATTTTAATTCTTCAACTGGTTCTTGTTCTATAAAATAATCTTTATATTTTGGATTCCCTTTTAAGTATTCTTGGAACCATTCGCTTTTCTTAGAAATATGATTAATAACAGCATCAAACATTAAATTATAATCTTTTGAGAGTTTTTCTATATCTTTCCAATCACCTAATTCAGGATTTACCTTTTTATAATCAATAACAGAAAAACCATCATCTGATGAATATGGGAAAAATGGGAGTATATGTACGGTATTAATGATGCCTTTAACATGATCATTTAAAAATTTATGTAATGTGTGAAGAGGCTTTTCTCCATCTTTTTTTATGGAATCACCATATGTTATCAAAATAACATCTTTTTCTGTTAAATCAATGTCTTTATCAGAAATTTTATATTGCTCTATTAATTTCATTAATTTTTCATAAAGCTCATTTGTATTATTTGGATACAAGAACTCTAATTTTTCATAAATTTTTTGGCTCATTAAAAAACACCTCTATTCTAAAATTTCTTTGGTTTTATAACATCTTTTAGTTTATCAAAATGCTCATCGTTAAATTTTTTAGAAACAACAATATTATACAATAATTCAATTATATACATTTCTCCAATTCTGTCATGTGTAAATTCATTTTCTGAGGGATCACTTGGTGTAGTATAAATTACATCATGAACTACCATGCTCAATGGTGAATCTACTCCAGAAGTTATGGCAACAGTATAAGCACCAGCATCTTTAGCTATTTGTGTTGATTTAAAAACGTCTCTAATGTATCCAGAGTGGCTAATTGATATAACGGTATCTTGTTCGCTTAAATTTGCACCTACAATTACTTGCATATGTGGGTCAGAATAAGCTGCAGCTGGTAATCCCAAAGCAGCAAATTTTAATGAACTATCAAGAGCTACAGGGAAAGACCTGCCTACAGCAAAAAATATTAATTTTTCAGATTGTAAAATTTTATCGGCAATTTTATTTAAAAGTTCTTTATTTAAATTTTTATAAATGACATTCAAACTATTACAAATTTTATTATGAAAATTAGAGAAAAGATCTTCTTCACCAGTTACTTTAAAAGATGGTTCTGAAAGCTCTTTAGCAAGTGCAATTTTAAAATCCTGATAACCAGTAAATCCTAATTTCTTAATTACTCTATATACAGTAGTTTCGCTTACTTCAGACCAATTAGCCAATTCAGTAATACTATAGTGAATAACATCGGGTGCTCTTTCTATAATATAATCGGCCACCTTTTTTTCTCTTTTTGTTAATGAATTATAAATTCCTTTAATTTTATTAATAATCATAAAATTCACCTCTTATTCTTTTACACCACCGGCGGTTAATCCACCTGTTAAATATTTTTCCATCATCATAAACATAACAACAACTGGAACAGCAGTAACAACAGATGCTGCCATCATTTTTGCCCATATAGCGTGTTCAGAATTAAATATTTCGTTTAAACCAAGAGGTAGTGTATAAAATTCTGGGAATGGTCTTACAAATATAGATGCAAATAGGAACTCATTCCATGCAATCATAAATGCATAAATATATACAGTAATTATAGCAGGTAAAGATAAAGGAATTATTATTTTTGTGATAACGCCCATTCTACTTGTTCCATCTATAATAGCGGCTTCTTCAATAGATCTTGGTATTGTTCTAAAATAATTTCCAAGCATATAAAGTGAAACAGGTATTGTTTGAACAATATAAATTATAAATAAAGCAAAAGCTGAAGATATTCCAGATGATGTCAATCCAATTTTAACAAAGATTTGATAAAGAGGAACTGCTAAAATTGTACCACCAAAAAGATATACAATCAATACTCCTCGCTGTATAGTTCCTCTTCCTTTAAAATCAATTCTACTAAATGCATATGCACCAAATATAGATAATATTAAGCTAACAAAAGCACTTAATCCTGCTAATAACAGACTATTTCTAAAGAATCTTAAAAATGGAAAAGATTCCTTTTTTCTTTGGGATTCTATTTGAGCTAATACAGCTTTTCGTTGCTCTTCTGGAAGTGTTTTTACAAGATCTAATAATTGTTGCTGCTCATTACTAAGTTCTTCACGAACAGATTTTTTAAAGCCAAGTAGTATAGCATAAGTATCTAATGTCGGTCTTTTGGGTATTATACCAGGTTCAAAAGCATCTGTATCATATCTAAAAGATACAGATACCATCCATGCAAATGGATATGTAACAAAAATAACTAAAGCAGCAATTAAAGTCCAAAATCCAAGAGTTCTTAAAAAACTTTTTTTCTTTACCATTTTAGCACCTTCTTTACATATACACCTATTAATGAAATCATTATTACAAATAAAATAGTAGCAATAGCAGCAGCTACTCCTTGTTCAGGAATTCCTGAAAATGCTTTTTCGTATATATATACAGGCAAAGTATTGGCAAATTTAGACATAAGATAAACCTCATCAAACTTATAAAAATTCCATATTCCTCTTAATAATGCCACAGAAGCAATAACAAAATATAATTCAGGTAAAGTAATATGAACAAATTTTTGCCAATCGCTAGCTCCATCTATTTCTGCTGCTTCATAATAATCTGAATTAATTGATTGCAATCTTGATAATAGCATTAAATAGACAAATGGGAAATTTCTCCAAATATTAAATATTGAAACAACCCAGAAAGCATTATTTGGATTATTTACAAAGTCATTTCCAGGATTCATACCAAAGTTTGCTAAAAATTTCATTAAAGGGCCATCTATTGGCAAAAAAATATATTTCCATGCAAAAACAATAGCTATTAAAGGCGTAACATATGGTAGTAGTAATAAAGCTCTTACAATACCTCTTCCAGGAAATTCTCTATTCATTAATAAGGCTACGCCTAATCCTAAAAGAATGCTTCCGATAACTGTTGTAAAAGTAAATAATATTGTAATTCCGAATGATTTC
Source organism: Marinitoga aeolica (assembly GCF_029910535.1). Taxonomy (NCBI): domain Bacteria; kingdom Thermotogati; phylum Thermotogota; class Thermotogae; order Petrotogales; family Petrotogaceae; genus Marinitoga; species Marinitoga aeolica. The sequence continues at coordinate 659,199 of NZ_CP069362.1, read as the reverse complement.
CAAAAAGAAGAATCTGCCAATATTTCTCTATAATTTTGCAATCCTACAAATCTATTTGGGGCATCTGAAATAGATACCTCAAAAAAACTTAAATATATATTATAGAATACGGGGTATAAAATCAACAAAGCTATAATTATAACTGTTGGTAGTACTAATTTCCAACCGAATCTTGCTTCTTTTTCTCTTAAAGACATTACAGCCATTCTTAAACCTCCTTTTTAAAAAAAGGGGGATTTGGAATCCCCCTTTATGAAAAAGAATAAAATTATTTACCTAAAACTTTTTCTGCTTCTTTTTGTGCCCACATTGCTGTTTGTTGAGGTGTCCAATCATTAGCAAACATATAATTAATTGCTTTACCAATTACAAAGTTTGCACTTAATTTGCTCATATCAGTAATAACTTTTCCGTGAATGAATTCGAATCTTTCAACAGAATCTAAAGCACCTACGATTTCAGCAATCTTTGCTTTTCCATATCTTTCTAATACTGGATTGTCTAAGAATGCATCACTTTCAGCTACAGATTTCCTTGTTGGGTTCATTCCGCCAGGTGCCATATGTACCCAATATACATAGTTTTTATCTGTCATTAAGAATTTAACAAATTTTTCTACTTCATCTTTGTTAGCATTCTTTGTAATACCTAAAGCTACAACTTGACCATATGATGTAGGTCTTGTATTAATCATTTTGTTAGCAAAACCTGTGTTTTTAACTAATTCAGGATTAAATTTATTTATTCTTCCTTTTTGAACTTCTTCAATTGCGATGTCATCCATAATGTATGTTGAGTAGAAAATCATTGCTGCTTCACCATTTAAATAACCTTTTAAAGCATCTAAAACAGTTGTAAATCCAGGTTTTGAATATTTTCCTAATTCTTTGTAGAATCTAAATGCTTCAATCATTTCTGGTGTATTGAATGTTATATTTCCGTTTTCATCAATAGGTCTTGCACCATTTGCTAAAGCAACTTCTGTAAATACTTGTTCTGCATATGCATCGGCTTTTTTAGGTAAGATTATACCGTATACGCCTTTTTTAGGATTATTTAAAACTTTTGCAGCTAAAGCAATATTATACCAAGTTACTGGGTCTCCTAAATCTTGTGAAGCAAACATGTCTTTTCTATACCATATACCTTGTACCCATGCGTGGAAAGGTATTGCATAATATTTTCCCATTCCATTACTTAACATTCTTGCAGCACCGTTATAAATATCCCCAAAATCATTTATAATTTTTGTAGCTAGATCTTCATCTAAGAAGTTTTGAGAACCTAATAATAACATTGGTTCAATTCCGCCTTCTAAAAGATCAGGTAATGTTCCAGCGTTTTTAGCAATAGGAATTTGTTTTAATAAGTCATTTTCTTCTACAGGAACAACTTCAACGTCAATACCGGTTTGTGCTTTGAAAATTGTTGCCAATGCTCTGATCCTTTGCATTCTGTCTGACTCAACTTCTGTTGTCCAGAATGTAATTTTTGCGAAAGCAGCAGATACTAGCACTACTACCAACATCAATACTAAAAACTTTTTCATATAAATACCCCCTTTAGAGAATTCTTTTTTTTTGAAATAATTAAAAAGAAAATTTTCTTTTTAATTATACTATAAAAAAATATTTTTATCAATTCGAATATTCGATATTATATCTAATTAAAAATCATATTACGTATATATTTTTGATTAGATATAAAAATCTAAATATTTTATAAATCAAATATTTTTTTCAATATTATATCTAATGTTTGATAGGAGTAAAATTTTTTACCAAGCTCAAAGTTTTTTTCAATAATGTTTTTTGCCCTTTCATTATCAAATAATATTTCTAAAATTTTACTAGCAGCATTTTTAATAATGGAATTATCAATTTCGTACTTATTGTTTATATATGTTGCATTATTACCCAAACTTACTATATCAAATCCATTTTTTTTAATGTCTTTTTCATATACAGGGTATTCATAAACAAGAAGGGGTTTTTTTGCAAATAAACCTTCTAAAAATTGATTACCAAAACCTTCTAAAACGCTTGGATAGGTGATAAAATCGCTAATTGCATAAAAATCCCATAATGAAAAAGTTCCTTTTTCTTCATCTCTAATTTCTTCTAATAATTCATTGCAAAAAATTGTATTAACTTGTTTGTCTTTTGTATGTTTTATTAATAATTCCTTGTATGATGGTTCTTCATCTAATCCTGGCATTAATAATATAATTTTAGAATCTTCGGATATCTTCTTGCCAGTATAAATTTCTTTCCCAACATAATTTTTTATATTTTTTTGTAATTCAGATAAAGTATCTATAGCTAATTCTATTGCTTTTCTTTTAACAACTCTTGTTGCTTGTAAAAATACTATATCATTTTCTTTTATTCCAGTCTTTTCTAATATTTTTGAATTATATGAATCTTTTTCCCATAAATGTGCTTCAAAATCGAAAACATTGGGAACTATTGTGCTATCAACGCCTTTGAAATTTTTTAAGCTCTCTTGGGCGAGAGAATTAATAACTACATGTTTAATTTCCCTTGGAGGCATAATATTTTCTAAAATTTCTTTTACATATTCTGATGTAGGGTTTGAATAAAAATCTCTTTCCCAATAAAAGTCATGATGATGTCCTATAACTTTAGTGTTATTTTCTTTAAAATATCTATTCAAAGCTATTGCGGCAGATAAATTATGAGCTAAGGAAAAAATATTATTTACTACAACAATATCAAAATCTTCCATTTTTTCTTTTAATTCAATATAAATATCTTCAGCTAATTTATCAATTTCATTTTTTAATTTATCTTTTGCCCAATCTTCTAAAGATTGAAATGCTCGTTGCCTTATTTCGAGATTTCTGGGTTCTTCATAAGCCAATAATGGAATCTTTATTCCTTCCTCTTTACCTAAAGTACCAGCTATAAAATGTACTTCATGTCCTTGTTTTTCTAAAACAATTTTCCACTTTTTCATTTCTAAAGAAACACCATCTGTTTCGCCAACCCTGAAATGCATTAATCCTATTTTCATATAACTCCTCTCCTTTTTGAAATTATATATGCTATATTATATAATAAATTTTCTTTTTTTGTATTACAAAAAAATATTTTTTTATTTTAAGAATATATAAAAAAGTGCCTCTTTTCCTGAGGCACTAATAGATGTAATTGTTTTTATTTTTTAGATACTTCATACAATTTTTCAATTATTTCCATTATTTTATCTCTTTTTACAATTTTTAATGTCCATAATTTTGGAATATTATCAAAACCATAATATGCTCCTGCTATTTGCCCTATAATAGCTCCAATAGTATCAGTGTCTCCACCAAAATTTACAGCTGTCAAAACAGCATCTTTAAAATTATCTGTATTGTATAAAGACCATAAAGCTATTTCTAAAGAATCTAAAGCAGAACTAGAAGATTTTATTTCATTTTTTGTCTTATATGGAATATCTACTATTTTTAGCTTAACATCATATATCAAATCCATATGTTTATGAACTTCTTCTATCAAAAACTTCTTATTTTCACCGTGAATAGCTTGTTGAATAACGCCGCCTATTAATTTGCATGAATGAATAGTATAAATATTATTATGAGTAGTATAAGCACTTTGACCAGAATAATAAACAGCATCTGTAAAAGAGTTTTTAAAATATAATGGTACAGGGGCTAATCTTGCTAATGGTTTATTTGAATCTTTGTCTGTAATATCAACGAATTTGTTGTTTTTTTCAAAATATATCAATGCTTCCATTGTTTGATTATCTATACCAAATGCTTTATTTTTAGAAGATAAATACCCTTCATCTATCCATCTTAAATAATACTTTATCTGACTATTTAAATCAAAACCATTTTCTATTAAACTTTCAGCTAAACATAGAGCCATTGATGCAGAGTCAGTCCATTCGCCAGTATTTAAATTATAAATACCGCCTTTTGCAAAATCTTTAATTTCATCAAATTCAATATTTTTATAGGGAGCCCCCAAAGTATTTCCAATAATTAAGCCAAACATTGCACCGATGAATCTATCTTTAATTTTATCCATATTATAAGCCCCCTTTCAATGATTATTTAATTTAATTATAACATATAATATGTTATAATATATAAAAATTGAATTTTGGGAGGGAGAATTATGGAATGGGTGTATATTAAAGATATGAAGAAATATATAGGGCAAAAAGTTGAATTTAGAGGATGGTTATGGAATAAAAGAGCAAGTGGGAAAATCGCATTTTTACAATTAAGAGATGGAACAGGTTTTGTTCAAGGTGTTGTTGAAAAAAGTACGTTAGGAGAAGAAAAATATGCAAAAGTAAAAAAATTAAAAATGGAAAGTTCCTTAATTGTTAGAGGTACTGTTGTAGAAGATCAAAGGTCACCAGTAGGTTTTGAATTGCATATTGATGATGTTGAAATTATTCATAATCCAGAAGAAGATTATCCTATATCAAAAAAAGAGCATGGTATTGACTTTTTAATGGAACATAGACACTTATGGTTAAGATCAAGAAGACAATTCCATATCTTAAAAGTAAGACACGAAATTATTAGAGCAATAAGAGAATTTTATAATAACAATGGATTTACTTTGGTTGATACTCCAATATTTACTGGATCAATTGGAGAAAGTGCAGGTAATACATTTGAAATAGATTACTTTGACTATGGAAAAGTTTATTTAGCTCAAACTGGTCAATTATATCTTGAAGCTGCTGCAATGGCATTAGGCAAAGTATACAATTTGGGTCCTACATTTAGAGCAGAAAAATCAAAAACCAGAAGGCATTTAATAGAATTCTGGATGAATGAAGCAGAGGTCGCATATTATACACACGAAGATAATATGAAATTACAAGAAAATCTCGTATCTTATGTAGTGAAAAAAGTATTAGAAAATGCATCAGAAAATTTAGTTGCATTAGGAAGAGATATATCAAAATTGGAAAAAATTGAAGCCCCATTCCCAAGGATTACATATACAGAAGCAATCAAATTATTAAATAAAAAAGGATCAGATATTAAATGGGGTGAAGATCTTGGTGCAGATGATGAAACAATGGTTGCTGAAGATTTTGATAAACCTGTAATAATAGAAAAATACCCAAAATCTGTTAAAGCATTTTACATGCAACCAGACCCAGAAAATCCAGATGTAGTATTATGTGATGATATGATTGCTCCAGAAGGTTATGGGGAAATTATAGGAGCTTCAGAAAGAATTTGGCAAGAAGATGTATTAATAGAAAGGTTAAAAGAAAATAATTTGCCTGTTGAGGAATATCAATGGTATCTTGATTTAAGAAAATTCGGTTCTGTTCCTCATAGTGGATTTGGACTTGGTATAGAAAGAACTGTTGCATGGATTTGTGGTTTAAAACATATTAGGGAAGCAATTCCATTTGCAAGAACGTTATATAGAGTATATCCATAATTAAATAATCTAAATATTTTGAATATAAATATAAAAAAATACCCCTCTTTTTGGTTTTGCTTACCATACCAAGAAGAGGGGATTATTTTTTTATTTGCATAAAACTTTATATTGACTCTTTCATTTTTCATAATAGATTTAAACTCTGCTTTTATTTTTTAATAATATCCCTTTTTTAATTTCATATATTTCATCACATATTTTTAGAGTAGAATCTTTATGAGTTATTATCCCAATTATTTTTCCTTTTTCTTTTAGTTTTATCAAAATATTATGAATTAATTCTTCATTTTTTGAATCCATTGCAGAAGTAAACTCATCGAGTAATATAATTTGTGGATCATCTATTAAAGCTCTGGCTATAGCAATTATTTGTTTTTGACCTCCAGATAATTTTATGTCTTTAATTTTTTCATCTATCCCTTTTTCAAATTTTGATGCTATTCTCTTTATTCCGGTTACCTCTAAAATTTCTTTTAATTTTTCTTTTGATATTTTTCTTCCCATTAATATATTTTCTTTTATAGTACAATTTTTAAATAACTCAGGTTCTTGTTCAACAAATCCAATATTTTTTCTTAAAAGGCTTATATTTGCATTTTCAGTATCATTAAATTTTATATTTCCTTTATTAGCTTTATATAAACCCATTAAAATATTAAATAACGTAGTCTTTCCAGCACCGTTTTCCCCAATTATTCCTGTGATTTTACCTTTTTCTAAACTTAATTCTATTGAATCTAAAATCTTTTTATTATCAAAGCTGAATCCAATATTTTCAAGTTTTATAGATTTTATATTGTTTTCTTCTTTGAGTTCTGGAATATTTTCTTCTTCATATTTTGTTATTTCAACAACTCTTTTAATACCTCCCCAGGAACTTCTTAATACAGTATTTACCTTCATCAATAATTGCAATGGATTCATTAATGTCTGTATATATGTCCAAAAAGCAATTAATGTACCCAATGTTATTTCATTTTTTATTATTAAATAACCGCCATAACTGAATACACCTACTGTTATCATGCCGTTTATAGAATTCCCTAATGCACCTGTTAATTTTATCCATTTAGTAAATTTTTTGCCTATTTTATAGTGATTATCAAGATAATTATCTATCATATTAGATATCCACATATTAGATGACATTAATTTAATTGTTTTCATGTTATTTATAATGTCAATTAACATATTCGATATTTCTCCAAATACTTCTCTTTCATGAATAGAAAGTTTTTCTGCTTTTTTATTAATTAATTTTAAAATTAACAAAGAACATGTTGTTAAAATAATTGGTACTAATGCTAATTTCCAATTTAAATAAAAAAGCATTATTATTATTCCTGTTATTTGCAAAACTGATAATGCAAAAATCGGAAATACCTGAGAAACTACAACACCAACCATTTCAAGATCAGACATTAATTTTGAAATTAATTCTCCAGAATTTATCTTCATGAAAAATTCATATGGCAATCTTGTTAGTTTTATAATTATTTCCTTTCTAATATCTTTTTTTGCTTTTAAAGCATTAAATTCAAAAATAACTTCTCCAAAATATGTTATTAAAGAAATTCCAAAAAGAGTTGCTATCATCAATAATATGTATCTAAACAAAATATTTATATTTTTAGATGGTATTACTGTATCTATTGTATATTTTATCAACATTGGAAAAATCAATATTGATAATGCCATTAAACTTATAAAAATAATGGCGATTACCTGTCTTTTCCAATACTTTTTAAACAATCCAAACAAAAAATGGTTTATTTCTCTTTTTTCTAATTTTTCATTTTTTATTTTTTCTGCCATATGAATAATTCACCTTCTTTTTTATTCGCAAACTTTAAGCATCTTGGATCATGTTTATAAAAATCATCATAATATTTATATGATACTGCTCTACAACCACCATTGCACATACTAAATTTTTCACAATCAATGCAATCTTCAATATTCCCATTATATCTAAATTCGTTAGCTTTTTGAGAAAACCATATTTCTTTTATTGTATTTTTATATATATTTCCATAACTAAAAGCCTTTTTGTCTATCCCTTCCACAACATCACATAATACAACTTCCCCATCGGCACAAATCTGCATAGAGATTTTTGCTCCACCACAAGTTATGTTTAAAGTATATGTTTGCAATCCAAAAACAACTCTAATATTTTTATTATATATTTTTTCATATTTTTTTCCTAAAGTTATAGCATAATTTAAATCGTCCTTCTCAAGGGTTTCAGAGACGTTTCCCCTTCCAATAGGTAATAAAGGAACAATTCTTATTTCTTCAACACCTAAAATTGGAAGATTTTTAAATAGTTCTTCTAAATCATATAAATTTTCCTTTGTTAAAGTTATTCTTCCTCGAGTCTTTATATTATACACATTGCACCAATAAAATGCTTCTATTACTTTTTCAAATTCATCTTTATTTAGTCCAGTTAATTTCGCCCATTTTTGAGGATCCCATGTATCTATACTAATTTGAATGTTTCTTAAACCAGCTTCAACTAATTCAATAATTTTATTTTTAGTTAACAATGTTCCTTTTGTTGAAAGTTCGTAATTTATTCTTCTTTTTTCTAAAAAACGTATTATTTCAGATAATCCAGGATGCGCAATAGGATCACCACCGGATAATGATACATATTCAACTTTCCCTAATTCTTCAGCTTCTTTTATTATAGAAATAACTTTTTCTGTAGGTAAATATGTTCTAGAAGTATTTGGATTAAATTTACCAAAGCAATAGTCGCAATTTAAAGGGCAATAATCAGTTAATGAAAAACCTATGCTATTTATTTTTTTAGGTATTATTACAGGATTATCCATTTCAGGGATAAATATAAATTCATCTTTTTTATATCTAGATAATCTCTTATTTAATTTTTGAGGTAAAATACTAATTATATTAGCTTTTAAATATTTATTTATTAAATCGGTTAGATCATTTTTAACTATATTATATGGCACATCATATAATTCAGAAATATTTAATATTATTTCTTCAACATTTTTGGTTCCATCACATAACGACAAAAAATATGCTTCTGTATGGGTTAAAAAGATTAAATTAGTTCCACCAATATACTTTAATATGGCACCCTTATTAGTTTTTATTAAATCAATTTTTGGTGATAATAGTAATATATCATTTTTCATAATATCCCCCTTTTTAACATTATTTTCAAATTTTAAAGAATTCTATAAAATGCTTTCTATAATACATAGAAGCACCTTCACAAAAAATCATTTTATATAAATATTTAGAAGGTGCTTCATTTTACTTTAATCAAAATATAAAATTTCTAAAAACTCTATTACCATACAACACCACAAACAACTATTGCACTTTGGCAAAATGCACATAACAATAATGGGGTGTTACTTTTATTTACAGAATAAAATCCTTTTAACATAACTTCTTCCCTCCTTCATAGTTACCAAGTAACTGCGCATACAACAATTGCTCCTTGACAAAAATAGCATTCTGAAGCAATAATAGGTTCTTTTGATATTGAGTAGAACCCTTTTAACATATAATCACCCCCCTCGTATAATTAATAATATGAAACGATCTTTAGAAAGTATATATCCAAAATTATTGTTTAATTATAGAAATTCTGTCAATTTTATATGTAAAAAATTATAAAAAAATTGACTAACTAACATATAAGTTGAATATTACCAGATAAAGTGTTTTTGTTTTCAAGAAATATAAAAGTTTTTATATATTCACAGTTAGAATTTTAATCTAAAAACTGTATTTTTAGTTTTTGATTATATCAATATTTATAAAATAAATTTAGTGTTTTTTGAAGATACTATTAAAGGCATTTTCTATAAGTATATTATGTTTAAGAATCTGCTTATTTTCAAAAATATTAGCGCTACTTTCACATTATAATTTGATGAAATTTTAATATTTAAAATGTTCTTGTTTTTCTTTAAATTATATGTTTTAATAAATTATTTTAATTTCACTTCCTCTAATGTTTTTAATATCAGAAAAAGTTCTTAATTAGTATAAAAATTATTATAGAGAGACGGCATATCATTTAAAAGACTGTTCAAAAGTTTATTGGAAATTTTATTATTTCTGAAATTATAAATATTAATAACTTTTCCTTTAATTATAAATTCCATTTTACATTAAATATGATGAGATTTAAATAATTATGGAAGTTATTGTTATCATGTTTATTATACATTTATTATTAATTGTTTAAAGTTAATATTTTCACTTATTCATAGTAATTTTATCAAAAAAAAAAAAAAAAAAAAATAACATCAAAGTAAAAATACAGTAAAATTATTGTTTCTTAAATTTAATAAATTTACATGATTATATTATCATGTGATAAGTTATTATGGTTAATATTTTATTAAAAAAATCATTATAAATTTTTATTTATATAAATTTTAACTATTAAAAATTATTTTTAATTTGATATGACAAAATATATTTATAATAACTCCACTTCTCTTTTTGACGAATAAGAACAATTTTAGAATTTTAATCACTCTGAAAATAAAATTGTAGTGATACTTAATGTTGAAAAAGCACATATACATTCCAAAAAAGACCTTAATAATGTATGGCCTTTTAGACTGTTGTCAAAATAAAAAAAATAATATGAGAAAATCTTTGTGAATTTTCGAGGATTTATAAATTTTTGTATTTAAATATAGAGTTTGTCAATAATATGATATTATGATTTTTATATCCCTTCTATTTGTCTTAACTTTTTAATGGTCATTCTTCCCCATGTAAATGTTATAACAGATGACACCGCATTTCCTGTAACTATTCCCCACCAAACACCAGAAAGTCCTATTTTAAATATAAAAACATATAACCAAGAAAACAATACTTGCATTATTATTGTTCTATTAATGGAAACTATAAGACTTTTTGCTCCATGGCCTATTCCTTGAAACATGGAAGATGTGAACATCCCAAATGGAACTCCGGGTAAGAATAGACTCATTACTCTTAGCGCTTTTACTAAGTCATTGTATATAAGAGAACCATCTTTTGAGTATGTAAATATTTTTGCAATTTGAGGTGCGAATATAAAAATAGTTATCATAACGATAAAACTTATTATTAATCCAAATTTTATGGAATATAAATGCGCAGTGGATAATTTTTCTCCATTTCTTTGCCCATATGCCGCTCCAGTTACTGTGGTTACAGCCATTGTTATTCCGATTAATGGGACAGTACCAAAGTTTATAATTCTCCAACTACTCGTAAAAATAGCAACTCCTAAATCCCCACCAGCTTTCACAGCAAAAACATTAAGAACAAATATAGCTATAGACATTGAAATTTGAGATAATGATGCGGGTATACCAACTTTTAATATATTTTTTAGTATATTATTATCGTATGTGTAATCTTTAAAAGTAATATTTAAATATGTGTTCCTTTTTATAAACATCCAATAGATTATTAAAAATGATGATATACTAAAAGATATTACTGTAGCATAAGCTGCACCTTTTATTCCTAATTTAAATCCATAAATAAATAGAGGGTCTAAGAATATATTTAATAGAGAGCCAGCGGTAATAGCATACATAGCTTTTTTAGCATCACCTTCGCCTCTTAAAATACCATTCGATACATTATTAAACATAAGTAATGGAGAAAATATTATTAAAATATAAGCATAATCTAATGTTAATTTAAGCGTTTTTCCATCAGCACCTATAGATTGTAGTATAGGTTTTATTGTTATTAATAAAATAATTGCAGTAGTTAATCCTAAACCTATTGCCAATAATATAGATATGATGGCGGCAGAATCAGCGCCTTCTTTGTTTTTTTCACCTATTTTTCTGGAAATTTCGGAACTTGCACCAATACCAAGACCAGATGCTAAAGCAATAATTATCATAAATATAGGAAAAAATAATCCTATTGCAGCTAAAGCATTAGATCCCAAACCAGCAACCCAAATACCATCAACTAAATTGTATAATGTTTGTACTAACATTGCTAAAATCATAGGCAATGATAATTTTCTTATTGCGATTTTTGGATCACCTTTTAATAATAAAGTACCTTTTGTTTCATTTTCCATATAGTTCCTCCCAGTTTGTTGCAATTTTATTTGTATATTGATTATACCATAATTAAAATTTTTAGTCATTTAATAATTACCTATTTAAAATAATTATATGTTATAATAATATAAGTAGAATGGAGGTATTTTATGGATGAAAGACTTTTAGATCCTTCGGAAAGAACAGAAGAAAGCACTATAATTAATTTAAGACCTCAAAAATTAGATGAATATATAGGTCAAGAAAAGGTAAAAGAAAAATTAAAAATTACTATTGATGCGGCTAAAAAGAGAAAAGAGCCGCTTGATCATATTTTGTTGGCAGGTCCTCCTGGTTTGGGTAAAACAACACTTGCAAATGTTATTGCAAATGAAATGGGAGCAAATATTCAAATAACGAGTGGTCCTGTTTTAGAAAGAGCAGGTGATCTAGCAGCCATTTTGACTAATTTGCAAAATGGGGATGTGCTTTTTATTGATGAAATTCATAGAATTAATAGGTCTGTGGAAGAAATATTATATTCTGCGATGGAAGATTTTCAACTCGATATTGTTATAGGTAAGGGACCAGGAGCCAGATCAATAAGAATTGATTTAAACCATTTTACATTAATAGGAGCGACTACAAGAACAGGATTAATAGCAGCTCCGTTGAGAAGTAGATTCGGAATAATAATGGAAATGAATTTTTATCCACCAGAAGAATTAAAAGATATTATAACTAGAAGTGCGAAATTGTTAAATGTAGAAATTACAGAAGATGCAGCTTTGTTAATAGCTGAACGCTCAAGAGGGACACCAAGGATTGCTAATAGATTATTGAAAAGAGTAAGAGATTTTGCGCAAATAAATAATGATGGTGTTATAGATAGAGAATCTGCAGAAAAGACAATGACGTTACTTGAAATAGATACTGAAGGTCTTGATGATATGGATAGAAGAATTTTAAAAACAATTATAGAATTTTACAAAGGAGGCCCTGTAGGATTAAAAGCATTAGCAGCATCTCTTGGTATTGAATCAGATAGTATTAGTGAAGTTTATGAACCATATTTGCTTCAAAAAGGTTTTTTAGTTAGAACGCATCGAGGTAGAGTAGTCACAGAAAAAGCTTTAAAACATTTGGGATATACAAGGGAAAATAATAAAAAATTATATTCGTTATGGGGGAATTGAGATGGATTTTATCAAAAAAAATTTAGAAGAAATCACTCAATCAATTAAAATTTATGCAGAAAAGGCGAATAGAAATTATTCAGATGTTTTATTAGTAGCAGTTTCTAAAACATTCCCGGTTGAATATATAAAAGAAGCATATAATTTTGGTATTAAAGATTTTGCGGAAAATAAAGCGCAAGAACTGAGAAAAAAAGCAGAAGAATTGAAAGAATATGATATAAAATGGCATTTTATAGGAAGAATACAAACGAATAAAGTTAAATACATAGTTCCAATTGCAGAATATATACATTCAGTTTATAGAGAAAAAGAAATAGCAGAGATAGATAAAATAGCAAAAAAACATAATAAAATACAAAAAATATTAATTGAAATGAATATTTCTGGCGAGGAAACAAAAGGTGGAATATCAGAAAATGAATTGGAAGATTTGTTAGAAATAGCAAAAAAATATGATAATGTAAAAGTTACTGGTCTTATGACAATGGCGCCATATACAGATGATGAAGAAGTTATAAAAAAAGTATTTTGCGGCTTAAAAGAAATAAAAGAAAAATATGTAAAAAATTATCCGGATTTAAAGGAATTATCAATGGGAATGAGTAACGATTATCATGTAGCAATTCAATGCGGATCAACAATGCTAAGAATAGGTTCAAGTATTTTTGGAAAAAGAAACTATAATATAGGAGGATGATAAAATTGTTTATACTTGGTAATTTATTTTATGCTTTAGCAGTGGTGTTAAGAATTGTGATAAACTTTTTTGAAATTTCTTTAATAATATCGGCAATTTTTAGCTTTATTTCTTTTAATTATCATCACCCGATTAGGCAATTTTTTGATTCAGTTTCTAACATAATAGAAAGGCCTATAAGAAGGTATTTTAATCTTACTTTTGGAATGTTTGATTTTACACCTTTTGTAGCAATTCTACTATTGATATTATTGGATAATTTTCTTGTTGCCACCTTGTTTGACCTTGCGCGCGTATTGAGGTGATAAAATGAAAGCAATTTTATTTTTTAATCCACTAAAAGCCAGAAAAGATGAAATTCAGGAACAATTTTTTGATATCTTTCACAATAATGATATTGAAATATTAAAGATAATGCCTGCAGGATCAGCGCTTGCTGATAATTCTTTATATCAAGAAGCAGATATTTTTATTGTTCTTGGTGGAGATGGGACAGTGTTAAGGGTAGCGGAACTTTCTGCAGAAAATTCTGTACCAATTATAGGAATAAATCTTGGGACGTTAGGTTTTATGACAGCATATGATAGTACAGAAATTGAACAAGCAGCAAAAGACATAGCTTCGAATAATTTGCACTATTCGGATAGATATTTATTGGAATGTTATGTTGGAGGTAAAAAGTTAATATCCTTAAATGATATAACTATTCAAAAAAGTCAGCCTATAGGAACTGTTGATCTTGAAATTTTTATAAAAGGTGAAAGTGTATTAAATTATTCTGGAGATGGTGTAATATTATCTACACCTACAGGCTCAACGGGATATGCTTTATCAATGGGAGGACCTATTGTTGAACCAACATTAAATCTAATAACTATAAATCCTTTGGCTTCGCATTCATTAAATATAAGACCGCTTGTGATTTCTCCTGATAATTATGTTGAAATTGTTATTCATCATATAGATGCAGGTAATGCTTATGTAACTGTAGATGGAGATATTGTTCATAGGATAGAAGCGGGAATGGCAGTAGTTGTTTCTTCTTCAGAGAAAAAAGTAACGTTAGCTCAAAAGAATGATTATTCTTTTTTTAAAGTGTTAAATAATAAATTGGGGTTTGGAAGGAGAATTATATGATAGAGTTACTATCTGAAGAAACAAAAAGACAGGTTATATCCTATCATAATGAAATATTGAAAATGGGGCGTCTTGTTCAGGGGATGTTCTTAAAGTTTAAAGACGCTTTTTTTGAAAAAAATGTAAAACTTTCAAAGGAAATAATTCAACAGGATATGAGAGTTGACTTTATTGAAGCCAGATTGGAGTATAAATCTATGGAAATATTGGCTATTAATAATTTGTATGGTAGATATTTTAAAATAGTATTCTTAGGAAATAAGATAATTGGAATTTTAGAAAGTATGGCAGATATGTGTGAAACAATGGCTAAAAATAATATTGATTTGTTATCCTATCCAAATTCAATTAATCCATATCAATTTGAGGATTTATTTGAGATATCACAAAATATGCTTGGAGAGTCTTTAAGGTTGTATTCAAATATTGCTGAAAGTAAAAGTTCATATTTAGTAAAAGAATCTATAGATCTTGCTAAATGGATATGTAAAACAGATACAGAAGTAGATAGTTTATATAGTGCATTTAAAAGAAATTTAATGGGTAAGGTAACAAAGGATAATTTTCGATCTATTATGGCAAATATAGAAATTTTATCAAATTTAGAGAAATTTTCTGATTTAACAACAAATATAGCTGAATATTCAATATTTATCCTTACGGGAGATAGATATAAATGTAATAAAGAGGGATTTAATATTTTTTATTCTTTGGGGGAGTAATTAATGTTAAAATTAATAAAATATATTTCAAAAGAGTTTACAGCACCATTTTTTATGGGATTAGTGGGGTTTATAGTTTTTGTAAGTGTTGAATTGTTGTATCAACTTTCGGATATAATTGTAAGAAATAAAGTTGGGATTGATAAACTTTTTATATTAATTATGTATCACATACCATATTTTTTAGTTATGGGTATTCCAGTAGGAATACTTTTTTCTATATTCTGGGTATTATCCAGATTATCCAATGATAACGAAATTATAGCTTTACAATCTCTTGGAATCCCATCAAAAAGAATAGTTATTCCTTTTTTGGTTTTGGCTATGATTCTTTCTGTTGTAACTTTTGCATTATATGATACAATTGTTCCTAAATCCAATATGAAAGCAAAAGAAGCAATATCAAAATATGTATATAAAAATGTTGAAGCCAATATTGAAATGAATAAATTTGTTGAAGTGGAAAAAAATAAAAAATATCTTTATGTTAGAAAAATAGACAAAGATTCCGGAATATTATATGGCATATTGTTGTATGAAGTAGACTATTCTAAAACTACGGTTTTTCATGCTGAAAAAGCATTTAAAGATAAAGATAAATGGTATATGGAAAATGGCCGTATATTTCGATTAACAAATGATGGATTATTAAAATTAGATATAACTTTTAAAAAGTTGGAGCTAGATATTTCGAAAAATGTTGAAGAATACTTGAGATTTTCAAAGAGTCCAAATGATATGACAACAAAAGAATTAAAACATAAAATAGAGATAACTCAAAAGCTTGGAGGAGATGCTTCAGCATTAATAGTTGGGTATCAAGAAAAATTTTCTAATTCAGTAGCTCCCATTGTTATCGCGTTACTTGGAGTAGCTTTATCTCTTTTTATTAATCTTAGAAGTAAATCATGGAGTGTTATATCGACATTTGTTCTTGTAGTTTTATATCAGGGATCAGGAGCATGGTTGAGTGCACTTGGTAAAGAAAAAATAATCAATCCATATTTTGCTCCATGGATTCCAAATGTTATTTTTGGTCTTGTTGGTATAATATTATTTGGATTGTTGGATACAAGAACTGCATATAAATTAATAGAACCATTAAAAAGAGTATTGGGTGCTATTATTATATTAATTGTTTTAAGTACAAATGGATTTTCGGAAAAAGTATATATTGAGTCTCCAAACATAACTCTCGAAGGAACTAAAATTACATTTGAAGGTAGTACTACTATTAAATATAAAGATTCTATAATAACTACAAATAAGGGATTTGGAGTTTTAGATGATGAAAATAAAATATTAAAAGCGAATTTGTTTGGAAATGTAACGTATATATATAATAAAAGAACAATAGAGGCTTCTGCGATGGAAGTGAATTTTGAAAGTAAAGATGTTGTATTAAACAATACATATTCGATTGAGTCATTTAAAAATAAAAAGAAAAAAAATGTAAAGGTAAGAGTTTGGTCTGAAATTTCTGAAAAAAAAACTGATGAAGATGTAGTGTTTTCGGAAAAAGTTAAAATGACAACATGTAAAGAATGTATAACATATTATTTTAAAGCTTCGCATGTTACAATATACCCGGAAGAATTTTTAGTGGCACGTGATGTTACGCTTGAATTTTTTGGGATACCTGTATTTTATTTCCCTTTTTATTTCCAAAGTCTTTCAGGCGAAAAAGAAGCCCCGTTTATTGCAGCATTTGCCTTTAAAGAAGATACTGTAACCATTTCTATTAAAATTAATCATACTTTCTCAAATAAATCGTCATTATCTTTTTCCCAAGAATATGCAAGAAATGTTAAGGAAGACACACTTTCACAATCTTTGAGTTATACATATTCAATACCTTTTATTTTAGGAACATTGTCCATTTCAAATAGCATAAAAAATAATACGTTTTCTGATTTGAAAATAAATCTTTCTAAGAAATTAGAGTATTTAAATTTTTATTCATCATTATCACATAATTTTTCATCAAATAGTGATACCTTTTCTCTTAATTTTAAAGATATAAAAACAGATTTAGGAAAATTCTCTATTTCATCAGCTTTTTCCTGGAAAGATAAACAAATTATAAAAGTAAATTTTTTAAATCTTACCACACCATCTTTAACCAAGAAGTATAAAAAAACATTTTTCAAATTAAATTCTACAAGAGTAAATATTACTGGACCAGCTACAAAAATTTTTGAATCATGGAATACAAAAAATATATCAATAAATACATCTTTAGATTCAAAGATTTATAGTAATAATAAAAAAAATACAATAAAGCTCAGTTATTCAAGTTTTTATGAAAAAAATGAATTAAAGAATTACAATTTGTATATTAAAAATGAAATCTCGGATAATTATAAGCCTATAAAATATAATAAAAATTCATTGTATCTAGATACATCAATTACACCAGAATTAAAATTTGCTTTTAGAAATAGATTTCCTGATAAAATATACAATTATTATGCTTATGGGTTAAAAGCTAATTTCAAAAGTAAGTTTTTAATTTTTCAATATGGAGTTTCTGATTATCAATATTATAGAGTTTTAGTAAATGAACCAAAATGGATATCAAATCCTGCAACACATACAAACAAATTAACTGATTTTGCAGGTATGGAATTTAATTTAAACTTATTAAAAACGAAGAATTATTTTGATTTAAGATATAATAGGACATATGATTTTATGAAGGAAAAGCTTGAAGAACAGTTTGTTGGTCATTCATTAACTTCAAAGTATACATTTAATTATGGTATTTTAAGTTTAGAAAATAATACTAAGACAACACTAGAACAAAAAAAATTTGAATTTATAAATACTAATTTTACAGGTTTTTTGAAAATAGCTATTTTAAAACATAATTATAAATTTGATTATAATCATAAAGCTGAAGATGAACATATTTCATTCGTAAATAATAAAGATGAAATAATATTTGGTAAAAATAAAATAGAAATAAATTATGATTATTATTTGAAGAAAACAACATTTAAGGAAACTATACCTCAAATAAAATCTAAATATTTGCTTTATGATTCAAAAGGTGGAAAATATGAAGGAAATCTTAATTTATTTAATAATTATGAAAATATACACTATGATCTAAAATATAAATCAAAAGGAGCAAAAAAATCATTAGTTTTAAATCTTGATTATGATATAAAAAATGAATATTTGAAAACAGGTTTGGGTTATGATACCTCGACTAAATACGATTGGGCTAAAATTTCTTTTATATATGATATAAAAAATAATGTATGGAATTTTACACAATTTGAAATAAATAAACAACTTGTATGTTGGTCTATTTATTTCAAAGGTGATGTAAAACTATTACCTGAGTTTTCATTAAAGAGTTTTGAATTAAAATTTTTTATAACCGATATTCCTGAGAAGTCTTTTGGTTATACAGAAGAGAAAGGTGTGGATATTAATATTTTCTGAGGAGGAATAATATGTCTAAAATTGAAGATTTAGAATTAATTGGTGAAAAAATAAAAAAATGTGATAGTTGTTCTTTGAGCTTATCAAGAACAAATGTTGTAATTGGCGAAGGAAATCCGGATTCTCCAATAATGTTAGTAGGTGAAGGGCCAGGAGCAAATGAAGATTTACAGGGAAGACCTTTTGTTGGCAGAGCGGGAAATTTGCTTGATAAGCTATTAAAAGAAGTAGCAAAGGTTGAAAGAGAAAAATTATATATTACAAATGTTGTTAAATGTAGACCGCCAAAAAATAGAGTACCAACATCTGAAGAAATGGAAAAATGCAGTCATTTTTTAATGGCTCAAATTTCAGTGATAAAACCAAAAATAATAGTGGCTTTAGGTTCCACGGCATTGAATTATTTTTTAAAACAAGTTGTTCCAATTACCAGACATAGAGGAAAGTTTAAAGAATGGTATGGAGGGATATATATTTTTCCAACATTTCATCCAAGTTATTTATTAAGAAATAGAAGTGAAAAAGAAGGTTCTCCTTTATTTTACGCAAAATTGGATATGCAAGCGATAGGATACATGTATAAGCAATTAAAAGCTGATCCAAACCTTGATTTGAAAAAATTAGTTGAAATAACAGAAAAAGGAATAATAGCAGCTGAAAATAGGATAAAAAAATAGCTCCAAAAAAAATGAAATGCTCCCTCCAAAGTAGACAGTGTAATTAATAAAAAAACACTGAACTACTAGGAGGGATTTTTTATGCTTCAGCGATAGCTTCTATTTCTATTTATAATCTTTTATAAGCGGAATAAGTTTTATATTCTCGTGGTTTCATATGAAAAATACCAAATGAATTAGCAGGTATTTTTCCTTTCACACTTCCCATTTCTATGTAAAGTTCATTATCGCTAAAATGGTCAAAAAGATGCATGGCATCCAATAATAATGATTCTTCAAAATAAAGTTGAATTTCTTTATCTTCATTTGTTGGATTAATGACAACTAATTTTCCATCTCTGATACTATTATATTTCCTATAATAAGCTAAAATATTCTCGTCGTTTGATATAACTTCATAATATTTCCCCTTTTTCAAAGCTATTGAATTATTGAATAAATCTATTAATTTCATATAGAACTTAAGTGTTTCATTATTTTCATTTACCTTGTCCCATTCCATGACTCCACGACAGAATGGATCATGATCACCTTCCATACCTAATTCTTCACCATAATATATCAAAGGACTTCCAGGTAGTGTGAATTGCATTATTACTGCTAACTTCCATTTGTTTCCAAAGGTGTTTTTAATTCTTGGTGAATCATGAGACGAAAGCATATTCCATGATTTTAAAATTTTCATACCACTATCTTTTATAGTATTTTTAAGTATTTCTGCAGCAATTTTGGGTTTTAATGAACCATTTAGCATGTTTCTTATTATTACTGTATAATAATAATTCATTATACCATCCATAATCTGAATCCATTCTTTTGGATAAGCCCAAACCTCACCGATTATATCGTGGTTTTCGCCGAGAGATTTTATATGTTTAACAATATCTTTTAAAATATCAAAACCCAAATCATATGCACAATCAAGTCTCCAATGATCAACGCCTAATTTTGTCCACTTTTTCATTGCAGAATTTTCATCTTGCCACAATATTTTTCGAAGATTTTTACTTTCTAAATTAAGTTCTACCAAAGATTTATGATCTCGCCAATATGTAAAATCTCCATTTTCATATCTGAAAAATTCTTTTTCCTTTTCATTATTTAAGGCATTTTTGAACCATATGCTTTCATTGCTCATATGATTTAATGCTATATCCAAACATAATTCTATATTATTCTTATGTAATACAGTTATTAGATTTTTTAAGTCATTTTCATCTCCGAGTATAGGATCTATTTTAAAGTAGTCTTTCGCATCATATCTATGATTACTATTAGATTCAAAAATGGGTGTTAAGTATAAAAAATCCACATTTAATTCTTTAAGATAATCAATCTTTTCCTGTATTCCTTTTAGATCTCCACCATACATTGTATGAGCAGAATAATTCTTAGCCGTAATAGGAGTATTCCACTTTACATTTCCTCTGTTATAATATGAATAAAACCTATCTGGAAAAATTTGATATCCAATTTTTGCTTCCATAATACACCTCTTTCATATAAATTTTTGAGATAAGCAGAGATATTTTACCATAAATAAAAATTATTTTCAATAATTAAATATAATAACGAATATATTGTGAGAACAATGAAAAAATTTAAGGGGGAGATAACATGATCATTAGGAAAGCAAAAAAGGAAGATAAAAAAGATTTAATTGAAATATCTAAATATGCATGGGAAGATGATTATATTCCTAATATTATAAAAATGTTGAAAGCAGACAAAATATTGAGTCTTTAATAATTTTAAGTAACTATATGAGAAAATATAATACAAATTCTATCTCATTTATTTCTGGAAATTATGAAAAAGCTTTAGACTTTTCTATAAATTTATTCAGTAAGACTGAAAAAAATATATATGACATATATGATTCCTAAAAGACAAATAGATAAAAGAATTGTTTTAAACAAAGGATTTATAGAAGAGGATAAAGAAGAAAATGATGTGTTATTATATGTTCTTGAAAAAAAGTGATTTGAGGTATTTATAACGAGTTATATCTAAAAAAGATTATATTTCTTTTTAAAACGAGTTATTAAAAAAAGGCTAAAATAAGGTAAAATTTAAAATAGAATTTATAATAAGTCAATAATTGGGGGGATAAAATGAAAGTTGTAGGAAAAATTGTAAAGAGAATAGAAGGGAAAGAAAAGGCTTATGGTGAAGCCAAATATACGCCTGATATATATTTTGATAGAATGCTATATGCAGGAGTGGTATATTCAAATATATCACACGGTATTTTAAAGAGCATAGATATATCTGAAGCAGAGAAAGTTCCGGGAATTGTAAAAGTGGCTACATATGAAGATGTTCCTGGAACAAATAAATTTGGGGTATTAACGAAAGATATGTGGTTTTTAATTCCAGTAGGAGAAAAAATTAGATTTGAGCACGATGCGATAGCATTAATTGCTGGTGAAACTAAAGAAGCTGTAGAAGAAGCTATATCAAAAGTAAAGTTTGAAGTTGAGGAATTGCCTGCTGTATTAACTATAGAGGAAGCTATAAAAGATGAAATAAAGGTAAATAATGAAGAAACTAATATAGCATTTCATAAAAAAATCAGAAGAGGAGAAGTAGAAAATAGTTTTGAAATAGCTGATTTGATAATAGAAAGAGAATTTAGAACAGATTATCAAGAGCAGGCATATCTTGAAACTCAGGGTGCAGTTGCAAATTTTGATGGAGAAATCATGAGAATTTATGGATCAATGCAATGCCCATTTTATGTTCAGGAAGATGTATCTGAAATTTTAGATATTCCATTTAATAAAGTTGATGTAATACAGATGGAAACGGGAGGGGGATTTGGAGGTAAAGAAGATGTTCCATCTTATATTGCATCAAAAGCAGCATTATTGTCTTATTTGACAAAAAGACCTGTAAAAATTATATATAAAAGAGAAGATGATATAAAGGAAACAAGTAAAAGACATCCTTCAAAATCGAAATATAAAGTAGCTTTTAAAAAAGATGGAACAATAATAGGGTTAAAAAGCGAAACATATCTTGATATGGGAGCATACTCAACATTGTCACCAATAGTTATGTATAGAACTCTCACGCATTCTGCTGGTGCATATAAAGTTCCAAATGTGTATGTTGATGTATATGGTGTATATACAAATAAAGTTCCATGTGGTGCATTTAGAGGATTTGGATCACCACAGGTATTATTTGCTATTGAATCTGTAATGGATGAAGCTGCGGAAAAATTAGGCATTGATCCATGGGAAATTCGATATAAAAATGCACTTGAAGTTGGCGGCGAAACAGCAACAGGACATAAATTAGAATTTTCTGTTGGGGCTAAAAAAACACTTGAAAATATAAAAAAATTATCAAATTATGAACAGTTGAAAAAAGAAGTCGAGGAATTTAATAAAAATAATAATATAAAAAAACGAGGTTTGGGATGGTCACATATAATATATGGAGTAAGTTTAGGGGCAGGTGGGCAACATTTGGATGCTTCTAATTCTGAGGTTCATGTGTTCCCAGATGGTACAATAAACGTTATGTTTGGTGGAACAGAAATAGGTCAGGGTTCAAAAACTGCGATTTCAATGATAGTTTCTGAAATATTAGGTCAGAAACTAGATAAAATAAATGTATTGCAAACAGACACATTTATAGTTCAGGATAGTGGCCCAACAGTTGCTTCAAGAACTACAGTATTTAGTGGAAATGCTGCTAAAGATGCAGCTGAAAAAATTAAAAATAATATTATAGAGTTTTTATGTAATAAATTTAAAGTTAAACCAGAAGATATAAAAATAAATTTAGGAGTATACAAAATAAATGATAAAGAATATTCATTTGATGAAATTGCGAAAATGTGTAATGATTCAAATGTAAAGTTAAATGAATCAGGATGGTATAGATCTCCTAAATTGCATTTTGATATGGAAAATGGTGTTGGAGAAGCATATGTAACTTATACATATTCGACTCAATTAACTTTAGTTGAAGTAGATACTTTAACAGGCAAGGTTGATGTGAAAAAAATGTGGATATCGCATGATATAGGTAAAGCAATAAATTATGATGGAGTTATAGGACAGATACAGGGTGGTGCTGTTCAGGGAATGGGCCATGCCATAATGGAAGAAATAAAACAGAAAAATGGGAAGATAATTACAGATAATTTCAACAATTATATAATTCCAACAATAAAAGATGTTCCAGAAATAATTCCTGATGTTGTTGAAGAAGAATTTCCATATGGACCTTTTGGTGCAAAAGGAATAGGAGAACCATCTTTAATGACTGCTCCGCCATCTATAGCAAATGCTGTTTCTAATGCTATAAAAAAGAGGATAATAAAGATTCCAATTTCCATGGAAGACATAATATAAAAATCTAAACTCAGGGGGGTATTGATAGAATGAAAAGAGTGCCAATAGTAGGACCAACTTATGAAGAGATGTTACATCCAGAAAAAATTGATCCAGAAATCAGACAAAGAGCTATTGAAATGAAAGAGAAAGATCCTCTTCATCCAATTAATTTATTTAACATATCCTGGAAGGATGAGAATAATGAAATAAGGTATTTTGTTATGCCTAAGGAATTAACAGGTGTAGAGGCAAATATTATCGTGTTATATGCAAAAGATTTTCCATCTGGAAGTCATAAAGTGGGAGCAACATATTCTGTATTAATGGAAAAGACTATTACACACGAAGTTGATCCATCTATTCACAAATTAGTATGGCCGTCAACAGGAAATTATGGTATAGGTGGTGCATTTGTTAGTTCAAGAATGAATTATGATTCTCTTGTATTATTGCCAGAAGAAATGAGTAAAGAAAGATTTGAAATAATAAGAAAGTATGGATCAGAGGTTATTCCAACACCTGGTTGTGAATCAAATGTAAAAGAAATTTATGATAAATCAAAAGAACTATATGAATCAGATCCGGAACACATAAGGATTTTGAATCAATTCGAAGCTTTTGGAAATTATAGATTCCATTATTATGTAACTGGAAACACAATGATAGAAACTGTTAAAAGATATCATATTGGTAATGAAAGAATCGCTGCAATAGTGTTGGGTGTAGGGTCTGCAGGAACAATTGCAAGTGGAGATAGAGTAAAACAAGAATTTCCTGAGACTAAGGTTGTAGCTATGGAACCAGTTCAATGTCCAACAATTTCATTAAATGGTTATGGAGGACATGATATTCAAGGAATTGGAGATAAACACGTTACATGGATTCATAACGTTATGAATAATGATGCGGTTGTGTTAGTAGATGACATTGACAGTAAAAAAATGCTTCAAGTTTTAACAGACGAAGAAGGTAAAAAATTCTTAAAAGAATTTGTTGATCCAGAAATGGTAGAATATATTTCAGATAAATTTGGTATTTCAGGTGTTGCGAATGTAATTGGGGCTATAAAAATGGCTAAATTCTATAATTTAAAATCTGATGATAATATTTTTGTGGTTGCTACTGACAATATAGATAGATATCATTCTGTTATGGAACAAATGACAAAAACATATGGAAAACTTGATAGAGCAGAAGCAAAATCAAGAGTAGAGAGAATATTCCTTTATCAGGAAACATCAGGCATATTTGAAGGAGATAAATATAATAGAGAAAGATGGCACAACTTAAAATATTATACATGGATTGAACAACAGGGAAAAACATTAGAAGAACTGAATGCACAAAAAGAACAAAAATATTGGAAAGAGCATCAAAGAAAAGTAGAGGAAATGGATAAAATGCTAGAACAATATAGAGAGGAACATAAAGCAACTTTAAGGAAGGTGTGGCTTGACGAATGAAAAAGTTATTTAAAAACATATCATATCTTGCAACTTTTGATAATAAAGATACGGAACTTGAAAATGCATATATTTATATTGAGGATAATGTAATTAAGGATATGGGTACAGGTGATCCTGATTTAGAAGCAGATGAAATAATTAATTGTAAAGATATGCTTATAATGCCAGGGTTTGTAAATACACATCATCATTTATATCAATCATTAACAAGAAATGTTAAAGGAGCTCAAAATGCAAAACTATTTGATTGGTTAGTTTTTTTATATGAAAGATGGAAATTTATTGATAGGGAAGGATTTTATATTAGTTCTATTATTGCTAATTATGAAATGATGAAAACAGGGGTTACTACTACAACTGATCATTTATATTTATATCCATATGGATTAAATGAAGCTATAGATGCAGAAATAGAAGGAGCAATGAGAACGGGAATAAGATTTCATCCAACGCGTGGAAGTATGTCTATGAGTAAAAAAGATGGTGGATTACCTCCAGATAGTGTTGTTCAAACTGAAAAAGAAATAATAAAAGAGAGTATTAGAGTTATAGAAAAATATCATAACCCTGAAAAATATTCAATGTTAAGAATAGCATTAGCTCCGTGTTCTCCATTTTCTGTAACAGCAGATCTTATGAAAGAAACTGTGAAAATAGCAGAAGAATACGATGTATTAATGCATACGCATGTAGCTGAAACATTAGATGAAGATAAGTATTGTTTAGAAAAATTTGGCAAAAAACCTGTTGATTATATGGAAGAATTAGGTTGGCTTAATCCGAGAGCTTGGTTTGCTCATCTTGTTTGGTTGAGCGATTCAGATATTGAAAAATTGGCAAAAAATGATGTAGGTATGGCACATTGTCCTTCTTCAAACATGCGTTTAGGTTCTGGGATTGCACCAGTAACAAAAATGAAGGATAAAATAAGAATAGGGATAGCTGTAGATGGAAGCGCAAGTAATGATACTAATAATATGATTGCAGAAATAAGGAACGCATTATTATTGCAAAGGGTAAAATACGGTGCGGATGCTTTAACTGTAAAAGAAGCATTAAAAATGGGAACAATAGGTGGAGCAAGAGTTCTAAGAATGGATGATTATATTGGAAGTATAGAAATTGGTAAAGCTGCTGATTTTATTGGATTTAATTTAAACAGATTAGAATTTGCTGGAGGACTTGATGATCCACTTGGAGCTGTTTTAATGTGTGATGGAAAACAAGTTGATTTGAATGTTATTAATGGGGAAATAAGAGTTAAAGATGGAAAAATTCTTGATGAGGAATTACCAAGATTAATAGAAAAACACAATGAAATATCAAAAAAAGTTATAAATAGTTTATAAACAGATGCGGCATTATTGCCGCATTTTTGCTAGGAGGGAGAAAATGTTCGATATTTTAATTAAAAATGCAAAATTAAGGAATTATAAAGAGTTAAAAGATATTGGTATAAAAGGTGGTAGGATTGTTGAAATTTCAGATAATATTAGTGATAAATCAGAAAAAATCATTGAAGCTCATGGGAATTTAGTAACAGAATCTTTTGTTAATCCGCATCTTCACCTATGTAAAGTTTATACATTAATGAAAATGAATGAAGAAGCATTAAAAGATTATCATGGTGAAAATATGGGAAGAGCTATGACAGCTATTGAGCTTGCGGCAGAGATAAAAAAGCAATATGATGAAAAATGGATTATTCCAAATGTAAGAAAAGCATTAAACTTAGCAGTAGAAAATGGAGTGACCCATATAAGGGCTTTTGCAGATGTAGATAGTAAAGCTAAACTTGTAGGAGTAAAATCTTTGTTAAAAGTAAAAGAAGAATTTAAAGATAAATTGTATTTAGAAGTTGTAGCTTTTCCTCAAGATGGAATTGTAAAAGAACCAGGGACATATGAATTGATTAAAGAAGCAATAAAATTAGGTGCAGATGTTGTTGGAGGTATTCCGTGGATTGAATTAACCGAAGAAGATGAAAAAGAACATATCGATAAAATGTTTGAAATTGCTAAAGAATTTAATAAACCTATATCTATGTTAGTTGATGATGCTGGAGACCCTGGATTAAAAACACTTGAAATGTTAGCCGTAAAAACTTTAAAGGAAGGGTTTGAAGGAAAAGTATTGGCTCATCACGCCAGAGCAATGTCTATGTATTCTACACCATACTTAATGAAGTTAATAGAATTATTAAAAAAAGCAAGAATTGGAATTATAACAGATCCTCATACTGGGCCACTTCATGCAAGAGTAAAAGAATTAATTTCAGAAGGAGCATTAGTAGCATTAGGACAAGATGATATTTCGGATGCTTATTATCCTTATGGAAGGAATAATATGCTTGAAGTAGCTTTTTTAGCATCTCATATTTTATGGATGACAACACAAAAAGATATGGAAATATTATATGATATGATAACTATTAACGGAGCTAAAAGTATGGGAATAAAAGATTTTGAAATAAAAGAAGGGAATTTAGCTAATTTGGTAATATTAAAAGAGAAAAATATATTAGAATCATTGAGAAATCATGAAAAACCGCAATATGTTATATTTAAAGGAAATATATTATAAACTAATAATCAATCTTCTGCTAATCTATAATTAAAATTATTGTCACCAAAAACATTAAAATGTAAAAAAATAGATATAGAATAAAATAGATAATCATTGTTATTCAGGGGGATGGCTATGAATGATAAAGTAAAGAATATTATATTTGAAAAGCATTTCGAAAATGAAAATATGGGGATATTGATAATTCACAAAAGAGAAGTTGAATATCTTAATAATGCATTTAAAAGAATAGCTAAATTATTTGATGTAAATTTAGAAGAAATTTCACCATTGGAGATTTATTTTGATTATAAAAACTATGTTAAAATAAAATCAGATATAACTAAACTGCATAATTTGATGGATTATATAAATATATTCCAAAATGCAAATAATGAAATTTCCTTTAAAGATGTAAAAGAATTTAAAGAAAGGTATATAGAAATTGGTTTTGAAGGTGTTATTATAGAAAATGAAAAATATTATGTAATAACAGTCTTAGATGTAACAAATGAAATAAAATTACTCGATTATAAATATCTTGAAATATCAAAAAAGATAAGTGAGATAAGTTTTAAAGAATTATCAAAATTAAATTTCAATAGTAGAAGAACGTATGAAAAGATATTTAATGTTTTAAAAGAATATGATATTATTAAAGAAATAGCTATAGCCACTTTGAAAGATAAAAACAAAATTTATATTGAATTTGGTATTATAGATGATATAGTTTTAACAGGAAAAGAATTTTTAAGAAGTAATAAAACATTGACTTCATACGTTATAGATTACAACAAAAAAATATATATTTCAGATTCTCTTAATTATGAGCTACCATATGGATATAAAATACACCATGTTGGTGCCAGGCCAAAACCATATAGTGTTTATGGCGTTCCATTAAAGGATGAAAATGATGAAGTATATGGAGCAATTTTGTATGAAAGACCTAAAAATGATAGATTTACAAAGTTGGAATTTGCATTGTTAGATGAAATAACATATGCAATTCAATCGGTTATAAGATTTAACAATCTATATAGAGAATTGTATCAGGAAAAAGAAAAATATTATGAAATGTCGATAAAAGACCATTTAACCAAAGCATATAATAGGAATTTTTTAGGGGAATATTTAAAAAAAATTTATGAACAAAGTAAAAGATATGGTGATCTCATAACAATAAGTTTTATAGATATAGATGATTTTAAAATGATAAATGATATTTATGGGCATGATTATGGAGATATGTGTTTAATTTTATTTTCTGAAGTTGTTAATGAAAATATCCGTGAATCTGATATTTTTGCAAGATATGGTGGAGACGAATTTATTATTATTTTTCCAAATACAAATATTGAAGATTCAAAAAAAATTATGAATAGAATAAAGGAAAAATTGAAACATTCGGAATTTCCAATAAGCATTTCTTTTGGAATAACGGAATTGGATGAAACGATAACTTTAACAGAAAACTTAAAAAAAGTAGATACATTGAT
The DNA here is from genome assembly GCF_029910535.1 of Marinitoga aeolica. NCBI lineage: Bacteria > Thermotogati > Thermotogota > Thermotogae > Petrotogales > Petrotogaceae > Marinitoga > Marinitoga aeolica. The sequence continues at coordinate 629,911 of NZ_CP069362.1, read as the reverse complement.
GTATGAAATGAAAAAAACAAAAAAATGCTGAGGAATTAACCTCAGCATTTTTTATGATCTAAGTTTTAAATTAATTCTTTTAAGATCTTTATCTATATCTAAAATTTCTACAGTAACAATTTGATTTATACTTAGAACCTCAGAAGGATGCCTAATAAATTTATCTGAAACATTTGATTTATGGATTAAACCATTTTCTTTTATACCAAGATCTACAAATGCTCCAAAATCTGTGATGTTAGTCACTCTTCCTTGTAAAATCATACCAACTTTTAAATCATCTAAAGTTAGAACATCTTCATATAATAATGGTTGAGGTAGATCATCTCTTAAATCTCTTCCGGGTTTTTTTAATTCTGAAATAATATCTTTTAATGTGTACTCTCCAATATCTAATTTTTCAGATAATTCTTTGATCTTGTCATTGGTTGTATATTTATCCAATTCTCTTCTAATCAAATTTAATTTTTCATTATCAAGAATATCTTCTTTTTTGAATCCGAAAAATTTTAGTAATTCTTCTGTTTTTTCATAACTTTCAGGGTGAATACCTGTAATTTCTAAAGGATTTTCTCCATCAAATATTCTTAAAAAGCCAGCAGCCTGTTCAAAAGCTTTTGGACCAAATCCCTTAACATTTAATAATTCATTTCTTGATTTAAAAGGACCATTTTCTTCTCTATATTTTACTATATTTTCTGCAAGTTTTGGTGTAATACCAGAAATATATTGTAATAATGCTGAAGATGCAGTGTTTAAATTAACACCAACAAGATTTACTACATGTTCAACGGTATTTTCTAATTTTTCTTTTAATAATTTTTGATTCATATCGTGTTGATATTGTCCAACTCCAAGAGATTTTGGATCTATTTTTACAAATTCTGCTAATGGATCTTGAATTCTTCTTCCGATACTTATAGCTCCTCTTACAGTAACATCAAGATCTGGAAACTCTTTAACAGCCAATTTTGAAGCGGAATACACAGAAGCACCAGACTCATCAGCAAAAATATATTTTAAATTCAAATTATGTTTTTTAACAGTATCAACGATAAATTTTTGCGTTTCTCTAGAAGCAGTTCCATTTCCTATTACGATAAGATTCAAATTATATTTTTTAATTAGATCTAAAACAATTTTTTCAGCATTTTCAAAATCATTTTGAGGTGGAACAGGATAAATAGTATTATTTTCCAAAAACTTACCAGATTCATCTAAAGCTACAACCTTACATCCTGTTCTATAACCTGGATCTATAGCTAAAACTCTTTTATTTTTTAAAGGTGGTGTAAGTAATAATTCTTTTAAATTTTTAGAAAATAATTCAATTGATTTTTCTTCTGCACGTTGAGTTAAAATATTTCTAACTTCATTCGAAATAGATGGGAATAACATATTTTTAAATCCGTAATCGAGCCCTACTTTTATAACCTTATTATTTTCTGGAAATCTGGTTAAATAATTTCTATATAATTTTTCAATATATTTATCTTCGATAGTTAATTTGACACTTAAAACACCATCTTTTTCACCCCTATTGATAGAGAGCACTCTGTAATTAGGTATTCTTGAAATTTCTTGAGAAAATTCGTGATACATATCATATTTAGTTTTTTCTTCTAAGAATTTCTTTTTCTTAGAGCTTTCTATTTTTCCAAATCTTAATAAATCATTTCTTAAAGTTTTTCTTATTTTTTCATTGTGGGCGAAATACTGCCCTATAATAAATTTAACCCCTTCTAAAACTTCATCAATAGAAGGAACTTTGTCATTTATAAATTTTTCAGCTTCTTTTTCAATCTCTGTTATTTCCTGTAATAATAATTTTTGTGCTAATGGTTCTAAACCATTTTCGATAGCAATGTCTGCTTTAGTTTTTTTTCTTTTTTTATAAGGCAAATATAAATCTTCAACTTCGCTCAGCTTCATGGAATTTAATATTTTATTTTTCAAATCTTCTGTTAATTTTCCCTGTTCTTCTATGGATTTTATGACGCTTTCTTTTCTTTTCTCTAACTCCGTATAATATTGGTACAATTCAGAAATTTTTCTAACATCTTCTTCTGTTAAATTTCCTGTGGCTTCTTTTCTATATCTACTAATAAAAGGAATTGTATTTCCATTATCCAGCAACTCTATAGTATTTTTTACCTGCCATTCTTTAGCTTTTATATCTTTTGAAATAACCTCTAAAATATTCATCAAATCACCCCTAAATCATACTTTTAGCTAATAATCAAAGCTTAAATTAAATTAATAAAACAGGGATTATATCCCTGTTTTATTAATTTTTATTAATTTTCATCTTCTTTGTTTTCTTCGTTTTGTTTTTCTTCGAAGTTTTCTACTTCAACAACTTCAACATTTTTTGAAATATGTTCAGCAACTTTTTTACTTAAAATATCCCACATTAAATTTCCCAATATTTCAGCGTTTGAATAAATTATTTCTCTTGCTTTATCATGTGGAATTCTGTACATGTGTGCAAAAGAATGTATAGATTCGCTCAATTCTTTTTCTTCAACTTTTAAGTTATTTTCTTCAGCAATTTTATTTATTATTGTCATTTCTTTTACTGATTTTATAGCTTGTTCTTTTAATTCGTTAATGTAGTTTTCTTCTCCGCCGTGTTTTTCAACTTCTTCGTCATATTTTCCGTTTTGTTTTACTCTTTCTAAAGTTTTTTCAACAAAATCATCAATTGTTTCATCGGCAACATCAATTTCAACATATTTATGTAGTTCAGCAAGGATATAATTTTTAATATAATCATCTTTCCATACTCTAAATGATTCTGCACCTTCTTTAGATAATTTTTCTTTTAATTCGAGTACTGAATTTACTTCTGCATCTAATGTTTTTGCAATTTCATCTGTTAATTCTGGAACAATTCTTTTATAGACGCCTTCAACAGTTATTTGATATAAGTATTTTTTATCTTCAAATTCTCTGTTTATTTCCACATAATCGCCTTTCTTTTTACCAATTAAATCTGTAACCATAGGTCTTTTGTCTTCTTCGTATAATACGTATTCACTTTCCTTATCTTTGAATAATTCTTTTCCTTCTTCGTTTAATACAGTGTATTTTACTTTTACTAAATCTCCAATTTCAGCTGGTTCTTCTTTCTCTTCTAAAATAGGATTTTCCTCTAATAATTCTTTGATTCTGTCTTCTACAAATTTTTCAACAACTTTTTTTTCTGTAGGGACTTCAACTTTTAATTCTTCGAATTTGGTTGAAACAACTTCAGGATGTTCGTGAATTAATACTTCGATTTCAGCGTAGTCGTTATCTAATGCAAATGATTCAATATATGGACCAAACAAAACTTTCGCATCTTTAAATTCATTTTCAACTTTTTCGATTAAAATTTCTCTAACCATTTCTATAAAATCTTCACCAAATTTAATTTTCATAACTTTTTTTGGGACTTTACCTTTTCTGAATCCATGAAATGTGTATCTTTGGTTTAATTCTCTAACTATTTGGTTTTCTGCATTATCAATTTCTTTTTTGTCAAATTTGATAAGATACCTTTTTACATTCTTTTCTTCGGAAATAATTTCTTTTTGCACGTTCAACACTCCTTTTCTAAAGTTTTTTTCTAGTGTATATTATACAGATAATTTACTTTAATACTGTTAAAATTAGGTCAAAATAGGATTTCGAGGAAGTAATAACTTTTATAACTTTTTTGATTATTTGATTTTCTTTTTTGGAAAATTTATTGTATAATATTACGGGGGAATGGGAGGTGAATATTTTGAATAAAAAAAGATTGAAAGATTTATTATTTAGCAATTCATTTATTATAATGGTAATATTAGGAATAATAATGATTATAATTATTTCGGTAACAGAAAATATATTATTTAGACATTTGTATAATTCGACTATAAAAGGCTCCATTGCGTCTATCTCGAGATATTATAATAATGGTATAAAATATCTAGAATTTCATAGCAGTAATTATGAAGAGATTTTGTCAGAAACTCTGGATGAAGCATATTCGAATTATAAGAAGAATAATAGACAGAATATTTTTTCAATACCGGAAATAAAATTTTTGAAAGAAAAACAAATAATAAAAAATGTAAATTATTATATAATAGATAAGAATGGAATAATAATAGAAACTGATTATACAAATGATTTGGGGTTGAATTTGTCGTTAAGGGTTCCTGAATACTGGAGAAACTTGAAAAAAAAGTTAGAAAATGATAAAAAATTTATAGGGAAAATATCTTTTGAAGTAAAAACAAATAATCCAAGAATATATGGATATAAAGTAATGGAAAATGGTAATATATTTGAGGTTGGATTATTACTTAATGAAAAAAATATCCCTAATTTTTTGAAAGATATTTCTGTTATAAAATTCAATTTTATTGAGGGTATTTACACTTATAATAATTCATATATTCCGTTTTCATCAGATTATCCATTATTGGATAATGAAGAAAAGGATATTTTTAGCAAATTAAAATATTCTGATGGTGAAATAAAAGATTATATAATTAAAGAAAAATCTGATGGTAAGAAAGTATATATTTATTTTAAATGGAGACCATCTGGTGATGAAAAAAGTTTTAATTTTGCAGCTTTGACGAAAGTAGAAATAAATTTTTCAGATATTGTAAAAGTAAAGAATTATTTAATATATATTTCGATGCTGGTTATAGGTGGGTTTATTTTAATTTTTGCTATGGTTATAGGTTATAATTCAAGAAAAGTTGAAAAACCTTTGATTAGATTGATAAAAAATATTGAAAATGGGAAGGTAGAAGAAGTTGAAACGAATGTTTTAGAGATTGATACTTTAATTAAATATTACTCCCATTTAGTAACAACTCTTTCAAAGAAAATAAGTGAAGAGGAGAATGAATTATTAAATTTAAAAAAGAAATTCGAAATGATTGAAAAGGAAAAAGAACTTTTATATGATATGGCATTGAAAGATGATTTGACTAAATTATTTAATAAAAAAGGATCAATAAAAGTATTTCAAAAAATAATAAGTAATAAAGAGAGTTTTTGCGTAATATATATAAGTTTGGATAATTATAAAAGTGTATTGGAACAACATGGTAAAAATGAAGCAAATGAAATGATTTTAGAGTTAGTGGGGATTATAAAGAAGACTATTAGGGATAGAGATTTTGTTTTTAGAATAGGGGAAGAAGAGTTTTTAATTGTGTTAAGGTATTTAAACCTTGAGATAACTCAAAAGATTCTGAAAAGATTGGTAGACTTTGTAAAAAAGTTCAATATAACAACAGATAAAGTATATAAAATTTCAATTAGCTATGGCCTTTTAGAATATAGTGGCCAGGATATTGAATCTATTTTTATTGATTCTAAAAAACGTATGAAAGAAATGAAAGATAAGAAAAAAGAATTATTAAGAAGATTAAAAAATAATGATTAGAGGTAAAGAAAAATGGATATATTCCCTTTTTATGGAGATAAAGGTATTAAAGTTTATTTGTTTATTTTGCCACCATTTGGTGTAAATACTTATGTAATTACAACTAATAAAACGATAATTATAATAGATCCAGGGAAATTTAATGGGTTAATATTTAACTTTTTTGACATAGGCTCTTTTAAATACAAAGGGGTGCTTGTTACACACACCCATTATGATCACATAATAGGATTAAAAGACTTTGAGAATTTTGAAATAATGATTCCAGAAAAAGAGAAAATGGGGTTAACAGATTCTTCTGTTAATCTCAGTTTTTTATTTTCTGATGAACTTAAACTAAATATTCATTATAAAGAATTATATGAAGGATACTATAATTATGGTGATTTAAAGTTTTTAGCTTCATATTATCCTGGTCATACTCCTGGTTCCATGATATATGATTTTGGCGATTTTATCTTTACAGGTGATTTTATTTTTTCAGAATCAATAGGGAGAACGGATTTGCCCTATGGAGATGAAAAAATAATGTTTCAATCATTAGCTAAATTCAATGAGTATATTAAAGCAAAAGAAGAAACTACCCTGATAATGCCAGGACATATGGGGATTTGTACATTAAAAGAATTAAAGAAAAACAATATTTTTTTAAAATATGGAGGGAAAAAATGATAGAAAGATATTCTTTATCACCAATGAAAGAAATATGGACAGAAGAAGAAAAGTATAAACGTTGGTTGGAAATAGAATTATCTGTAGTTGAAGCATTTGAAGAAAAAGGGATAGCGCCAAAAGGTACTGCTGAAAAAATTAGAAGTCAAGCAAAAATAGATGTAGATAAAATTCTTGAAATTGAAAGTGTTGTAGATCATGATGTAATAGCATTTATAAAATCAATTACAGATGGTATGGATGATGAAGCAAGGTATTTTCACAAAGGTTTAACTTCTTCAGATATAGTAGATACCGCCTGGTCTTTGGGGCTCAAAAGAGCTGGAGAATTAATATTAGAAGAATTAAAAAAATTAGTAGAAATATTAAAAGAAAAGGCCATAAAATACAAGTATTTATATACAGTAGGAAGATCACATGGAGTACATGCTGAACCAACTTCTTTTGGATTAAAAATGTTATCATATTTAGCAGAATTAGAAAGAAATATAAAGAGATTTGAATGGGCAATTGAGAATATATCTTATGGGAAGCTCAGTGGTGCTGTGGGAAATTATGCTAATATAGATCCAGAAATAGAAAAAATAGCATTAACAAAATTAGGTTTAAAACCAGAAACAGTAGCAACACAAGTTGTGCCGCGTGATAGACATGCAGAATATCTCTCTGTATTATCATTAATTGGAGCAGGAATAGAAAGAATAGCGGTTGAAATAAGACATTTGCAAAAAACAGAGGTTTTAGAAGCACAAGAACCATTTAAAAAAGGACAACGTGGGTCATCAGCTATGCCACACAAAAAGAATCCTATTTTATGTGAAAGATTAACAGGTATGGCGAGAATGCTTAGAAGCTATACTGTAGCAGGATATGAAAATATAGCATTATGGCATGAAAGAGATATATCTCATTCTTCTGTTGAAAGAGTATTTTTACCAGATGCAACATTAATAGCATTTTATATGGTGAAAAAAACACAATATTTAATAGAAAATCTTATTGTAAATGAAGACAGGATGAAAGAAACATTTGAAAGGTCATATAATTTAGTATATTCTCAAAGAGTGTTATTATCGTTAATAGATAAGGGGATGAGCAGAGAAGAAGGATATAAGTTTGTTCAAAAATATGCATTAGAAGCATGGGAAACAAGAAAAGACTTTAAAGAATTGTTATGGGATAATGAAAAAATCAGAAATCTATTTTCTAAGGAAGAATTTGATGAAATTTTCACACCACATTATTATTTAAGAAATATCGATGCGATATATAGAAGATTTAATCTAAAATAAGCTGCCCAATGGCAGCTTATTTTACTGAAAATATAGTACTTCCAGAGCCGCTCATTAATGAAACAATAGAGTTTTTTAACATTTCCTCTTTAATATTTTTTAATTTTGGATATTTAAGAAAAACAACCTGTTCAAAAATATTAAAAGAATTTTTTCTTATTTTTTCTATATTTCCTTCTTTATAAGCTTCGTATAATATCATTGGATTACCTAAATGTTTTAAGTTGTTCCAATTATTATCAATTTCTTTATACATTTCAGGAGTTGAAACATGTATTCCTGGAAATTTAAATTCAAAATCCAGGTTTAGAGGTTCTAAAAATGTAAGTTTATCCCCAATTCCTTCAGCAATCGCGGTACCACCAAATATTAAAAAAGGTACATCACCACCGACTTTTGACCCAATTTCTATAATATCTGAATTACTTATTTTATAATGTTCTTTTAAAAATCTTAAAATGACGGCAGCATCAGCGCTTCCACCACCGATTCCACCGCCTTGAGGTAATTTTTTATTTAAATGAATTTTCAAATTGAAATTATAACCAGTTAGTTTTTTAAAAGTATCTATTGCTTTTTTTATTAGATTATTTTCCCATGGAAAATCTAATTTAGGAGTAGATGTAAATATTTCTTTTTCAGAAAATTCAACATCAATTTCATCGTATAATGGAATACTATTAAATAAAGTTAAAATGTCATGATATCCGTCATCTCTTTTATTCACCACATCTAAAAAAAGATTGACTTTTGCATATGCTTTTAAGAGCATTAAATCACCTCAAGAGCTCTTAATGCAATATGAGACCAACCTTCAAAATTACCATTGAAATTTCTAAATTCTAATTCATCTAACCATAATTCATTGAAATTTTCTTTTTCTCTAATATCTGCGGTTGTAACATAAGCAATAAACAGAATTCCAAGATGAACTCTGGAAACTTCTGTTGAATCATCTAAAATCAAACCAACATATTCTAATGATTTTAATTTGTCAATATATAATTCTTCGTTTAATTCTCTGTTTAATCCATTATAAAATGTCAATTCAGGATTGTTGCTTTCATCAATAGGGTTTATATGACCGCCAATTCCAACGCTGTATAAATTATGTAATCTTTTTTCTGTTTGTTTTTTTGTTCTTTGTACAACTAAAATTTTACCTTTTTCATCTTTTATAACAACATATGGAATAATTTGTTTTTTTGATTCATCAGTTTCTGCTAATTCTCTATCGATAAAATAGGCATTTTTAAAAATTTTTTCAAGCATATTTTGTTCTACTATAGTAAATCCATTATAAAATTCGATATCCTGTAAAATTTCATTATTTACTACCCAAACTTTTTCTTTCATTCAATAACCTCCACAGTGATATTTTGATTAGTATATATACATATATCTCCAGCTATTTTTAAAGCTTTTGTTGCAATTTCTTCTGCATCTAAATCTGTATTTTGCAATAATGCCTTTGCAGCAGCTAAAGCATATGGACCGCCAGAACCAATAGCCATTACATTTTCTTCTGGTTCAATAACTTCACCATTTCCTGAAATTAATAGTAAATAATCTTTGTCTCCTACCAATAACATAGCCTCTAATTTTCTTAAAACCTTATCTGTTCTCCAATCTTTAGAAAGTTCAACAGCAGCTTTTAATAAATTTCCTGCATTTGCTCTGTATTTGGTTTCGAATCTTTCAAATAAAGCTAAAGCATCGGCAACTGAACCAGCAAAACCAGCAATAACTTTACCTTCTCCTAATCTTCTAACTTTTCTTGCAGTTCCTTTAAATATTGTATTGCCAAGTGTAATTTGACCATCACCAGCAATTACAGTTTTTCCATTTTTTCTAACTCCAACGATTGTGGTTCCTCTAAATTCCATGTTAAACACCTCGCTATTTTGATTTTAAGTAATTTCTAAGAATAATATATTATAATTAGTTATAATATGTTTTAATTGTATTGTAAAATAAATAAACTATAATTTTAGTAGATTACAAATATATTATAACATAGGGGGGTAAAAAGATGAAAAAGGTATTTTTAATTTTTGTATTATTGATAATGATGATTAATGTAGGAACTGCGGCGAAGTCAGTATTCTCGTTGGATATAGTTATTCCTACCCTTAATGATGTGACAGGAAGATTTGATGGAATTTTATCTTTTAAAGATGTTTCCAATATTAAATATGGTTTTGATTCAGGTTTTTCCTTTCCGTTTATCAAATATTATTTATATGATTTAAAAGGGACATTTGATTTTAGTACGTTGATAGATACTGTGGATTATAACACGAAATTTTCTATAATGGCAACATTTGGAAAGAGAGAAGCGTCAATTATTATTGAACAGCCAGTATCATCTAATTTGGATTTTTCGACAAAGTATGGCATAAAATTCTTTTTAGAAAATTTTGGGGGTTATATGATAATTGAAACAACATTGAAGGAACTATATATTGGATTTACATATTAAGAAGGTGATTATGTGTTTAAAATTTTAGTAGTAGAAGATGATAAAAGTATTTCGAGATTATTGGAATTAGAGTTAAAGCACGAGGGATTTCAGGTTGAAATAGCTAATGATGGTAAGGAAGGCTTGGAAAAATATGAATTATTTAAACCAGATATAATAATTTTAGACTTAATGTTACCAGAAATTGATGGGATAGAAGTTGCAGAATCAATAAGAGGTTATGATCACAATGTTGGAATAATAATGCTTACAGCAAGAGGGGATGTAAGTTCAAGGGTTGAAGGGTTAAAAACTGGTGCTGATGATTATGTTGTAAAACCATTTGAAATAGAAGAGCTTTTAGCCAGAATAGAAGCACTGTTAAGAAGATTGGGGAAACATGAAGTTTTAATAGCTTCTAATATAGAAATTGATTCCGAAAAAATGGAAGTTAAAGTAAATGGAAAAGAAATAAATTTGACACTTACTGAGTTTAACTTGTTGAAATATTTGATAATTAACAAAAATAATGTTATTTCAAAAGAAAAATTACTTGAAGAAATATGGGGATATGATGATCCTGAAAATATTAATTTGGTAGAAGTTTATGTTAATTATTTAAGAAAAAAATTAGGTAATGAAGGGAAAAAAATAAAAACAGTGAGAGGTGTTGGTTACGTTTTTAAAGAAGAGTAAAAAAAGTGTTGTTGTAAATCTTACAATTATATATACAATGGTAATGATGGTTGTTTTATTGGCAATTATTTTTTCATTAAGATATTTTGTTGAAAGAATATCTGTAAGATCTTATGCTGTTATATTAAAACAGCAGATAGAAAAGATTTCTCAACCGTTTCCGTCTGAAAGAATGGGAGTTATGATGAGAAATATGAATGTATTAAAGGATTCTGAAAGACTAAAAAATAGTATAATATCAAATAAAGTAGTGATTTTAGATGGTATTGTATTAAATGATCCATATGGCATTGTAAATGATGAAATTTATCATATAAAAAAAGATTTTGCGGTTTATAAAAAAGATGGGTTATATTATATTTTTATTAAAACCAGAATTTTTGGAGATTCTAATTTAATAATAGGTGGACCTTCATTAGAATATACGGCTTTACTTGGAACATTTAATTTATTATCTTTTAGACTTAGTTTGATAAGTGTTTTAATTTCTATTTTTATTTCTTATTACTTTGCAAAACAGTCTTTGAAACCTTTATTGGAAATATCAAAAGAAATATCCGAAATAAATGTAGAAAGTTTGGATAAAAGAATACCAGAACAAAAATTTATAGAATTTCATACATTAACAAAAAATATTAATTCAATGTTAGAAAAGATAAATAAAGGGTATGAATTACAAAAACAATTTGTTTCTGACGTATCTCATGAGTTAAGAACTCCTTTAACCTCAATAGTTGGATATATTAAATTAATTGAGAGATGGGGAAAGGAAGATGAAGAGGTTTTTTATGAATCATTGAATAATATGAAAGAATCATCTAATTATTTAAAAGAAATGGTAGAGAATTTATTATTATTGACTAAAGCAGATGAAGAAATAAAATTTGAAAAAGTAAATTTGAAAGAAGTAATAGAAAAGATTATAGGAATTTATAAAAATGAAAACATAAAAATAAATACAGAATTAAAAGATATATATATAAATACTAATAAAGATTATCTGAGCATATTACTTAAGGTTATTATTGAAAATGCTATAAAATATACTAAATTAAATAATGAAAATGAAATTTTTATAAAATTATTAGACAATTCTATTGAAATTATTGATAAGGGGCCTGGGATTGCAAAGGAAGAAATACCTAAAATATTTGAGAGATTTTATAAATCTGATAAATCTCGTTCAACAAAAGGTTTTGGTTTAGGATTGTCTATTGCTAAAAGGATAAGTGAGAAAATTAAGGTGAAAATAGAGGTTATAAGTGATATGGGCAAAGGTAGTACATTTAAGATTAAATTTTCTTAAATATTTTGATTTTTTAAAGAATTTGGTGTATAATGTATAGTAAAAAGAGGTGAGAATATGAGAAGTATGACAGGTTACGGGAGAATAGAGGAAAATATCGAGAATTATAGTTATACAGTAGAAATAAAATCATTAAATGGGAAACACTTAAACATAAAAACAAATTTACCATGGATATATTCGTCTTTAGAGTTAAAGGTGAATGATATTTTAAAAAAACATTTTAAAAGAGGATCCCTAAATGTATATATAGATATCAGACTATTACAGCCAAAAGATATAATAAAAATAGATAAAGCACTTGCAAAATCTTACTATGATGCATTAAATGAGCTTGCACAATATCTTCATTTAAGTGATTTACCTAACCTTGATTTGCTGATTAAATTTAAAGAGATAATGAGGTATTCAATTGATGAAAAAGATTTAGAATATATATGGAATGGGTTGGAAAAAGTATTGTTGAAAGCAATTAGTAAAACGATAGAAACGCAAGAGTCTGAAGGAGAAAAAATATATAAGGTTTTAATGGGATATGTTGATAAAATAGAAGAAATTACAATTCAAATAGAAAAGCATTCTTCTAAAATGAAAGAATATTATAAAGAAAAATTAAAAGAATCATTAAAAGATCTGGATTTAGAAATAGATTATAATAAAGAAAGATTAGAATATGAGATAGCACTTATATTGGAAAGAGGAGATATTACAGAAGAAATCGATAGGTTGAAAATGCATGTGAAAAAATTTAGAGAAGTTTCTTCATCAAATTTGGAGTCATTGGGACAAAATCTTGATTTTTTGGCTCAAGAGATGCATAGAGAATTTAATACAATAGCTTCAAAATCCAAATTAAAAGAAATAACAGCATTATCTATTGATGGTAGATTACATGTGAATAAAATAAAAGAGCAGGTACAAAATATTCATTAATAATAAATTTATTATCGGAGGTGTAAGTTGTGTACGGTTTAATAAATATTGGTTTTGGTAATGTCGTTATTGGTGATAGGGTAATCGCTATTGTTAATCCTGAATCATCGCCATTAAAAAGATTAAAGGATATAGCAAAAGAAGAAGGTAAATTAATAGATGCAACATATGGAAGAAAGACAAGAGCTATAGTGATTACAGATAGCAATCATATTATTTTAAGTGCTATTCAACCAGAAACTATAAGTGGAAGATTTATGCAGAATTTCTATGATGTTGAGAGTGCGTTGGAAAAAATAAGGAGAGAGGTATATTCTAAATGACCAAAGGTATTCTTTACGTAGTGAGTGGCCCAAGCGGTGTAGGGAAATCTTCAATTATAAAAAATGCAATGTCAAAATTAGAAGGATTTTCTTTTTCTATATCATATACAACAAGACCACCGAGACCTGGTGAAAAGGATGGGAAAGATTATTTTTTTATTGATGAGAAAACATTTGATAAAATGGTTGAAAATGATGAATTTTTAGAATATGCTGAAGTTCATGGTCATAAATATGGAACTTCTAAAAAGTACATAAAAGATAAAATTAATGAAGGGATGAATATCGTTTTAGATATTGATGTTCAAGGAGCTTTGAACGTTGTAAAAAAAATGCCTAAAGAAACAGTTTTAATTTTTATAGCACCGCCATCTTATTCTGAATTAAAGAAAAGACTTATGAATAGAGGAACAGAAAAAGAAAAAGACCTAAAAATTAGGTTGGCAGATGCGAAATGGGAACTTTCAAAAATCAATGAATTTGATTATTTAATAGTAAATGAAGATTTGAACGAAGCAATAAATCAATTAATATCTATTTTTATTGCTGAACAGATAAAAACAGAAAGAGTAACAGAACACCTTGGGAAATATTCATTTTTTAAATTTGAGGAGGAATAAACATGTCGATGGATTTCAATTATGATGAAATTATGAAAAAAGTAGGATTTAAATATGTTGTTCCTATTATGGTTGCTAAAAGGGTTCAAATTTTGAAAGAAGAAGGATTTGATGCAACCGCGAAGCCACTTGTTAAAACTTCTGACAATAATTTAGTTACAATAGCTTTTAAAGAAATTGAAAAGGGCCATGTGAGATTAAAAAATAAAGATAAACTCGAGGAATATAAGCCTGAGGTGAAATAACTTGAAAAAAATTTTTCTTTCCTTATTTCTTTTGTTTGGGTTAGTAATCTTTTCTATTAATTTTGATATAGGAATGACTATATTGACGGGTGAAAATAACTGGAATATGGCATTAATGTTAGGGCTTGAAGAGAGCAATTTTGAATTTTCCAGTGATATAACTTATGTTAGTACACCCTCTTTTAATTTCTTGACAGTAATAGATGTTAGTACTTCTATTTTACAGATAAACAATAACAGTAATATTGATTTTGGTATCGCATGGTTTAATGATAGAATAACTAAAGAAGCTACTGAAAATAGAAGTATCTTTTTGATGTATTCAGGATTAAAATTAAAAGAAAAAAACTTTTCTATAAAAGCAGGATTTGGATATCCATTATCTCAAAAAGAGTATTCTACAAATCTTGTAGATTATATGTTTTTTAAGATAACATATATAGTTCCACCACCAGAAGATTTTATTGATGATTTAAAAATTCAATTTCGATTTTTAAATGGAAGAAAAGATTTTTCACTATTCTTTTCGGAGCCAATAGGATGAAAAAAGGATATCTTATGTTAGAAACATCAATATCATTAATTTTAATTTCAATATTATCTATAATTGTCCTTGCTTTATTTGCAAGGACAATTATTATGTTTAAACAAATTTTATATATAAATTTTAATATAATAAATATAGAAAATAGCATTGTAAATGTATTTCGATTTTTTAGAGATGATATAAAAGTTGAAACAGTTGATTTTAAAGATGTAGGATATAAAAAATATTTTGAATTTGAACGTAAAAATGGAGAAAAATTACAAATAGAAAAATATTCAAATTATTTAAAAATGGTATTTGTAGATGAATATAATAGAAAAACATATGAATATTTATATATAGGCAAAAATGTTGATATAGAAAAAGAGGATAAAATATTAAAATTTCAACTAGAAAATTATGGATTAAATATTTATTCTGAGGAGTGGTAAAATGTCAAATCCAATTATAGAAGCATATAAGATTTTACAGGAAAAAATAAGACATGATAATATGAGACTCTATCTCGAATTATTAGAATCTAAAGTTTCAACTGTAAAAGCTAAATCTATACAGGAATTATCTAAACAAAAGGTAGAAATTACACATATGCATGAAATGTTAAAAGATAATAGTCCTGATGTAAGACTATCTGCATTAAAATATCTTGAAAAATTAGGAAGATTGGATTGTGAAATATTAAAAGATTTGTTTACTGATATATCACCGTCAATAAGGAAAGAAGCAATAAGACTTTATTTATCTTTAGGTTGTGAAGATTTTGGAAGTTTATACCCATTAGCTAAAGATCCTGATTTTAAAGTAAGATTCCAATTAGTAAACTCGTTTATAGAATTTTATCCTGAAGATTTGGATAAAATTAGTGATAAATTTAAAGATGATCCTAACCCACAAATAAAAATTTTAATAAGTGGGTTTGATAATATTAGTGAGATTATATTATCAGAAGAAGTTCCTTTATCATTGAAAAAATTAATATTGAAGCGATATTTTGAATCAAATGATTCTGTAACTGTCTATAATACATTTAATGAAATTTATATAAATGCAGATAAACAAATAAAATTATTATTAATAAAATATATTTCAGGATTACCTTGCGAAATTTCAAAAACATTTTTTACAAAAAATATAGATGAAGAAGATGATATAGAAATATTATTTGAATTAGTTAATAAAGGTAAAAAAATTTGTGGGAATGATATAGTGCAGGATTGGGTTGTAGATAAGTTCATTAATTCTGAAATATCAAAAATAAAGAATTTTGGTTTTAGATTAGCAATGGAAAAGGATGATATGAATTATGTTGACTATGCAAGAACATTATTGGATGTTGTGGAAGATGAATTATTAGCTGGGGCTGTTTCATACCTTTTACATTTTCTTGATTATACACTTCTTGAAAAAGTGCCAGAATTTTTAGAATCATTATCTGTAAAAAGAAAAAATTATGCTTTACAGATAATAAAAAAACTAAAAGCAGAACAATTTCTTATGGAAGTAGCTAAAATTGCTGAAAATAAAATGTATCCATTAAATTTGAGGAAAAATGCTTTGAGTATATTGAAAATATTAAAAGCAAATAATTTTTGGGAAATACCATATAACATTTTAAAAGATGAAAGTGAAAATGGAAATTTAAAATTAACAGCATTAACAACATTATTAAAATTAAATCCTGAGGTAGTACCAAGTGTTCTTGAATGAATTATTTCCAAACAAATGTATGGTTTGTGGTAAAAATATAAATTTTAGAAAATTAATTTGCGAGTCTTGTGAAGACTCGCTTTTTCAGTCTTCATTTATAAATAAAAATAATAAAATAATTTATTTTGCAGGATTATATGAAGAACCACTATCAAGACTTATTAAAGAATTTAAATTTAAGCAAAATACACATTTTGCAAATATTTTTGCAAAATTAATATACAAAACATATAAATATTATAATATTGAATTTAATGATCTTCCAGAAATATTGTATATACCATCAACAAAAAAGCATTTAAAAATAAGAGGGTACAATCCTGTTTATTTAATAGCAAAAGAATTTTCCAAAATTACAGGATTCCCATTAAGAAAAAATTTAAAAATACAAAAAGGATATTCAAAAGCTCAAGTTGAAACAAAATCATACTTTGAAAGGACACAGCAAGTGAAGAATAAATTTATTTTTGAAGGGAATAGTAATAAAAACAAAAGATACATATTAATAGATGATGTTTATACCACTGGAGCAACTATCAGAGAAGCGATTAATATTATAGAAGGGGAAGTTATTCCTATTATTCTTTGCAGAAATGTAAAAAATGTATAACCTTTAATAAATATGAATTCATGTTATTATTATTAAATAAATAAGATTAGGATTAAAATACTTTTTATTTTTACTGTTTGCTAAAAAAAAATATATGATACAATTTAAAAGGTTGGAAAAAATTAATTGGGGGTTGAATTATGATAATTGACAAGAAACTTTCCAGGCTTTTAGAAAATGAGGAACCAAGTATTCAGGAATTAAGAAACATAGCAAAGAATATGGGTATTAAGCTGAAAAGATCAATGAGAAAAAAAGATATAATAAAGGTAATTAAAAATAAATTATTGCAGCTAAAAGAAGAAGGTTTAATAACAGATACAACTAACCAATTATCATATCAAATGCCAAAAATTAGCAGGATAGATTTAGTAGAGAATAAAAATGAACTACTTAATGAAAATTTACTTGTAATAACTAGTGTTAATGCAAACTGGATATTTGCATTCTGGAACTTTTCAAAAGAATTATTGAAGAAAATAAATAAAATACCAGAAAATGCCAAAATGATTATGAGATTTTATGATATAACCAATAAAGATTTTCCAATTGATGAGGCAAATAGGATTTATGAATCTATTAATGATTTAAGAGAATATAAAAGTTATTATTTTTTTGTGCCATCCTCAAATACAGAATATATAGGAGAAATAGGATATTTAGATTATGATAAGAATTTTATACCATTGATTAGAAGCAATAAATTAAAGATGCCTTCTGACAACTTGAATATTTCAGAAAATATAATTTTTTACGATGTAAAAACATCTAAAAAGAAAAAAATAAGAAAAAAAGTAAATATTAATATTATAGAAAAAATTCCTAGCATAGCAAATGGTAATATGACGTTACCTCAATTAGGAGATAGACCACCAATATCTGGTGGAGGATCTTTTGTGTGGAATTTGTATTCCTTAAACAGGGGGATAAAAAAATGAATAAAGGAAAAATACTTTTTGTGTTACATTCACACTTACCATATGTTAGACATCCGGACTATGAAGAATTTATGGAAGAAAGATGGTTATTTGAAGCTATAACAGAGACTTATGTTCCTCTCATTAGAATGTTTAAAAATCTTGAAAGAAAAGAAATTGATTTTAAATTAACTATGAGTTTTTCTCCAACTTTAATTGAAATGTTGAATAGTATAGATTTACAGGAGAAATATATTAGATATCTAAAAAAAATTATCGAATTGTCAGAAAAAGAATACGAAAAAACTAAGGATGAAGAATTAATAAAACATAAAATGGCAGATTATTATAAAAATAATTTTAAAGAGATTTTGGAAATTTTTGAAAAAGAATACAATAAAAATATATTAAATGCTTTTAAAGAATATGAAGAAAAAGGTTACTTAGAGCTAATTACAACGTCAGCAACTCATGCGGTATTGCCATTGTATTCAGAATATCCAGAAGTTATAAAAATGCAAATTAAATATGGATTAGAAACATTTAAAAAATTTTTTGGACATTATCCTAAAGGTTTTTGGTTACCGGAAATGGGGTATTATGAAGGGCTTGATAATTATTTAAAAGAATTTGGCCTTGAATACTTTTTTGTTGAAAAAGAAGGATTAATATATGGAAATCCATATCCAATTTATGATGTATATAATCCTGTTATTACCAATTCGAAAATGTTTGTTTTTTCAAGAGATAAGGAAAATAATATAGAAATTTTTGATACAGAATCAGGATATTTAAATGACCCAAGATATAGAGAATTTTATAGAGATATAGGATTTGATAGAGACTATGAATATATAAAAGATTATATTGATAAAAGTGGTGTAAGATGTAACACTGGAATAAAATATCATAAGATTACAGGTAAAGACAAAGAGCTGTACGATAAATTATTGTATGATATTGATGAAGCATATGCTGCAGTGAAAGAGGATGCAGATGATTTTGTTCAAAAAAGAGTAAATCAGTTAAGGAAATTAAATGAAAAGTATCCAGGATTAAATCCTGTTATGACATATGCTTTTGATACA